>CACYBV010000122.1 GCA_902772745.1 uncultured Eubacteriales bacterium | reverse complement strand
GGACACGCCAGCCGGGTTGTATGGATCCGCAGGCGTTTCAGGCGCTCCGTAGCCATACGACGTCACAGGCGCTTCGGGCACTCCGTAGCCATACGGTGCTGCGGATGCGCCGGCCGGATTGTAAGGATCTGCGGGCGTTTCAACCGGGCTGTAAGCATATCCGGGAGCACCGGCGTATGCAGGAGCTGCGGACACGGCCTTCGCCGGTGAATCTTTTAAGACAAAATTCAGGACAACCGCGACGACACTGAGCGAAGCGGCAACGATGCCGAAGGCCCAGAGCATTGTATCAAAGTACTCAAACCCGACGAGTCCAGTCCCGCTTTCATTGTAAAATAGCATCAGCGCGATGTGGGCCGCAAAAAGCACTATTGTTACGATAGCAAAGCCAAGTATCGTTTTTCTCTTTCCCTTTAAGCATCCTATCACGGCGACTATGAACAGCGCCAGGGCGGCAGCGAGGGCAGCGTACATAAAAATCGCAAAAAACAGATAGACGATCCCGTCATCAGAATTTCTATCCATATACGTTTTGGCGGCTATTGTAAAGACAAACGCTTCCTCAACGGGAGAGTAACCGGAATCCTGCATGGCAAGATAAGTAACTTTCTCTTCAAAATCATCGCTGTCTTTTCTCTCTTCACGGGCCATCTCTTTCACCATTTGCCTTAAATCCCTGTCCATTTCCGGACCATACCACGGGAAGAAATAGCACGCAAAGATCGCAGCCAGAAGCGCCAGGATCACAATCTTCCGGGCGGTACCAGAGCCGGCCGTCTTCGCCGGTGCCGCCGGTGCTGCCGCGCCGCCCGCAGGATACGAGCCGTACCCGGAGCCGCCTGCATATGCGTTGTCATAATAGGGATCCGCAGCCGCTGCCGGACCGCCAGCTCCCGCAGAATACGGTCCCATTACAGGCGCCGGATTTCCCGCACCTGACGGATCAGCGCCGCCTGCATCCGCTCCTACCGGAGCACCGCAGAAACGGCAGAAAGAAGCTCCGCTGTTGAGTGTCTTTCCGCATTGAATACAGAATTTGGTTGCCATTTTATACCTCCATATATACTGCTTCTATAAAATAATACTTTTTCAAATCCCGGATGGCAGAAATTTTCGCCGTTATTCCGGTTTCGCCGCAAAAGGCCGCTTTTCGGTTTGATCCGGGCCTTCCCGACATTTATCATAACCGCATAATATACCAATAATATTTTTACTATAATATGGGCGAAATGTCAAGAAAAGGGCCTTAAAAGATCTTTGTATTTATACTGCGCAGCATAAACCGGGCCGTTAGTTCACAGGCTTTTTGCTTCTCAGCCTTTGCACCCTGTGCCGCGCCGGAGTCCTTACCGTAAAAATGTGCAGCTTCGTGTGCAGAAGGCTTTGTTTTTTATACAGTTATTATATCCTGTTTTCAAAAAAAGAAGTCGCCCTTAAGGCGACAAAAACAGACGTATGTCCGTAATTACAGAAGCTCCAAAAGCTCCCTCATATCCCGGATCCTGAAATCCGCTTCCCTGAGGTCCTGCTCCCCCGAGCCCGGGTTCACAAAGCCGATACAGGTCATATTTGCCGCTTTTGCGGCCTTTACGCCGTAATACGCATCTTCGATCACAACGCAGCGATCCGGCCGGGAATCCAGCCTTTTCGCGGCTTCCAGGAAAGTATCCGGTGCAGGCTTCGAGTGTTTCACCCAGTGTCCCGTGAAAAGCAGTTCAAAATATGCAGAGAGACCGGTTTTTTTTACGAAGTTTTCGATATCCGGCAGATCGGAACTGGAAGCGACCGCCATCCGGTAACCACGATTCCTGAGTCCCGCGAGAACTTCCGGAAGGTGCGGCGTCACGAGGTAGCCTTCTTCTTTCTCCACTTCCGCCTTATGAAGAAAGTAACGTTCTTCCACTTCCTTCGGGCGCACATCGACGCCGTACGTTTTTTCGAAGAGTTCCGAAACTTCTTCATAACGCACGCCGATGGTATATTTGTAGACCTCCCAGTCGATATGATCAATCCCGAACAGCTCCCGGAAGGTCCGCTCCCAGGCACGCCAGTGCTGCTGTTCGGAATCCATCAGCACGCCGTCCATATCCCAGAGAATGGTGTCATATTTCATGCTGCAGCCTCATGTTTTTCATGGCAAAAGGCAGGCCGGGTACGGCAGATCACGAAAAGAAGCCTTCTGCGAGTGCTTTCATATACTCATAATCCTTCGCGCCGGCGGTTTCAAAGCAGGAATGCATCGCAAGCTGGGCAAGCCCGATGTCCACCGAATGCACCGGAACCTTGGAGAGCGAGATATTCCCGAGTGTTGAGCCGCCCATCATGTCGGAGCGGTTGAAAAAAGTCTGTACCGGTACACCCGCTTTTTTGCAGAGCCGCCGGAGTTGTGCCGCCGATTTCCCGTCGGTCGTATAGCGGAGATTCGCGGAATATTTCAGCAGAATTCCGCCGTTGACTTTGGGACGGTTCGTAGGATCGGTCTTTTCCGGATGGTTCGGATGCACCGCATGGCCGTTGTCCGCAGAAATCAGGAAGGATTCCGAAAGCCGGCGGATCCGCTGCTCCTCTGTATCCTGAAGGGCTTCGCTGATCCGTAAAAGGGTATCCGCAAGGAAGAAACCGGCCGCGCCCTGAATGCTTGAGGAACCGACTTCCTCGTTGTCAAACATGCAGAAAACGGAGATGGCGTCTTTCTTTTTCCCGCTGAGGAAGCCCTGAAGACCCGCATAGGCGCACTCAAGATCGTCAATCCTCGGGGCGGAAATAAACTCGCCCAGCGCGCCCCAGACAACAGGCTTCACACGGGGGTAAAGACAGAGGTCGTGCCCGAGGATTTCCTCTTCCGAAACGCCCGCCGCTTCCGCAACGGTCTTCATGAAAGTCCCCTTCGCCTCAATCCCGCCGTATAAAGGCAGCAGGTCCTGCTGGGCGTTGTATTTCATGCCGTCGTTCGCTTCCCGGTTCATATGGACCGCAAGATTCGGGATTAGGAGAAGGTCGCGGTCAATATTCACGGGAATACTCTGAATCTTCCCGTCCCGCTCAACGATCACGCGGCCCGCGACAGACAGCGGCCGGTCAAACCACGGCGCCATCAGCATGCCGCCGTAACGCTCGACATTCAGCTTGACATAGGCGTTTTCGACGACGATCTCGGGGTTTTCCTTGATCTTGAAGCTCGGCGAATCCCCATGCGCCGCGAAAATATGAAAGCTTCCGGTATTCTCCGGAATCCGGAAGGCAAGAAGGGCGGAGTCGTTTTTGATGACAAAGTAGTCCTGGTCCCGGTCAAGGCTCCAGGAATCGGATTCGAAAAGTTCCTTCGCGCCGGCGGCAAGGAGTTCCTGTTTCATTTCAAGGACTGACTGGAAGGCGGTCGGGGATTTTTCGATAAAATTCAGAAGTTCCATGCGTTTCTCCTTTATTTTCGTGTCATGTCAAACGGGGATGTATTGAGGTATCCTATATGGATTCGATATCCGGATGAGATCCCCCGGTTCCCTCCGGCCGCCCGTAATGACAGACCGGAGGCGCGCTCGGGATGACCGATGATTTACAGAAGCACAATGCGATCCTCGAGGCAGGCTTTCCGCATCTTTTCGGGCCAGATGCTTGCCTGCACTTCACCGATATGCGCGCGGTCGAGAAGCAGCATGCAGAGCCGCGACTGGCCGATGCCGCCGCCGATCGTATAGGGAAGCTCGCCCGAAAGGAGCATCCGGTGATAGGGGAGCGCCGCACGCTCCGGGCAGCCAGCCTTCCGGAGCTGTTCCTGAAGGGACTTTTCGTCGACGCGAATGCCCATACTGGAGATCTCGAGCGCACAGTCCAAAGTCTCGTACCAGAAGAGAATGTCGCCGTTGAGCTGCCAGTCGTCGTAGTCCGGGGCGCGCCCGTCGTGCGGTTCGCCGTTTGAGAGTTTCTCGCCGATCCGCTGCAGGAAAACGCAGCCGTACTCTCTGGTTATCATGTTCTCGCGTTCTTTCGGCGTTTTATCAGGATACCGCTGCAGCAGTTCCTCGCTGTCGACGAAGACAATCTCCTCCGGCAGTTTCTTCACGGCCTGCGGATACTTGTACCAGACCTCGTGCTCCATGTGTTTGATCACCTTGAAAATCGTCCGGACCGTCGCCTGCAGCGTTTCCACAGTCCGCTGTTCTTTTGTGATGACCTTCTCCCAGTCCCACTGGTCGACGTAAATCGAATGCAGGTTGTCCGGCTCCTCGTCGCGCCGGATCGCGTTCATGTTGGTATAGAGTCCTTCGCCGGGCTGGAATCCGTACTCATGGAGCGCCATACGCTTCCACTTCGCAAGGGACTGCACGACTTCGATGTCCTCT
>CACYBV010000121.1 GCA_902772745.1 uncultured Eubacteriales bacterium | reverse complement strand
GCCGGCGAGATCAGGGCTGTTTCCTATGACACATCGGGCACCGCGGTTTCCGAAAGCGTCCTGAAGTCCGCGGAAGGCCCGATTTCGATCCGCGTGCTTCCGGAGAAGAAGTTTACCGGCGACGGTCTGCATTTCGTAAAAATCGATCTTGTGGGTGAAAACGGGGAAATCGAATGCAATGCGGATACAACGCTTTCGGTATCGGTCGAAAACGGAACACTCCTTGCCTTCGGCTCCGCGAACCCCGCAACAACGGAGCGCTTCGCGGACGGGAAGTACCGGACTTACTACGGACGTGCGCTCGCGGTCGTGAAGCCGGAAAGCCCGGACTGCGTGATCAGGGTATGCGGCGAAGGACTCAGGGAGGCCTGCGCGAAAATCTGACATCAGAATCATGGAGCCGGAGCCCGGGGACGGGAGTATATCGCGCTCAAACTCCACTCATATACAGTAGAGCTTTCATCGGAGGTGTACATGAGAAAATACGTGAATTTCAATCCGGACTGGGTATTTCAGAAGCAGGGGGCGGAAGACAGGACTGTTTCCCTTCCCCATACCTGGAACGCAGCGGACGGCCAGGACGGCGGAAACGACTATTTCCGCGGGACCTGCAGCTACAAAAAGGCTTTTTCAAAGCCGGAGCTGTCCGAGTCGGAGCTTCTCTTTATCGAATTTCAGGGTGCTGCGATGGAGGCAAGGGTTCTTCTGAACGGAACCGAAATCGCACATCACTGCGGCGGCTATTCGGCATTCCGCGCGGAGCTGACCCCGTATCTTCGGGAGGAAAACCTGCTCGAAGTCGTTGTCGACAACAGCGACAGCGACCGGATTTATCCCCAGAAGGCGGACTTCACCTTCTACGGCGGCCTCTACCGCGATGTCCGCCTGATTACGGTTCCGAAGAATCATTTCGAACTCATAAAGGACGGAACGCCGGGCATCAAAGTGACGCCTTCGGTGAACCTTTCTGAAAAAAGCGCCGAAGTCCGGATCGAAGCCTGGGCAGAGAACGGATTCGTCTCCTTTGAAATCGAGACGGAGGCAGGAACGCTTAAAGAGACCGCAGAAATCCGGGACGGACACGCGGAAGCCCTGTTCTGCATTGAAAATGCGCACCTCTGGGACGGCCTCGGCGATCCTTACCTCTACAACGCGCGGGCAGAACTGTATGAGTGTCTGCCGGAGGAGGGAGCAGGACCGGAGCCTCTCGATGAGATTTCAACGCGCTTCGGCTGCCGGGAATTCCACTGTGACCCCGACCGGGGGTTCTTCCTGAACGGACGTCCGTATCCTCTGCGCGGCGTGTCGCGGCATCAGGACCGGAAGGGCAGCGGAAACGCGCTGACAACCGCAGAGCATCGGGAAGATATGGCGATCGTCCGGGAGCTTGGCGCGAACACGCTTCGTCTCGCGCATTACCAGCAGGCGCAGGAATTCTATGACCTTTGCGATGAGAACGGTATCGTGGTATGGGCGGAAATCCCCTTCATCACGATGTTCATGAAAAACGGACGCGGGAACACCCGCTCCCAGATGCGCGAGCTCATAACCCAGAGCTATAATCATCCTTCGATTGTCTGCTGGGGACTCAGCAACGAGATTACCGCGGCGAGCCCGGTGACGGAGGAACTGATGGAAAATCACCGCGAGCTGAACGATTTGTGCCACCGTATGGATCCGACGCGGCTCACGACAATGGCGCACGTTTTCATGCTGGAGACCGACAGTCCGCTCCTCGAGATTCCGGACATCGGAAGCTACAACCTGTATTTCGGCTGGTATCTCGGCGAACTCACTCAGAATGAGGAATTCTTTGACGAATACCATGAAAAGTTCCCGGACCGCGTGATCGGATTTTCCGAATACGGCGCGGATGCGAACCCGGCCTTCCACGCGAAAGCCCCGCAGCGCGGTGATTATACCGAAGAATACCAGTGCCTGTACCATGAGCACATCCTGAAGCTGATCGACGAGCGTCCCTTCCTCTGGGCAACCCATGTCTGGAACCTCTTCGATTTTGCGGCGGACGGACGGGACGAGGGCGGAAAGCACGGCGAGAACCAGAAAGGACTTGTGAGCTTTGACCGGAAGACAAAGAAAGACGCCTTCTACCTCTACAAGGCCGCCTGGTCGAAGGAAAAATTCGTGCATCTCTGCGGATCGAGGAGACGGGACCGGGAAGAAGACGAAACCGAAGTGAAGGTCTACAGCAATTGCGGAAAAGTTACGCTCTATGTGGACGGAAAGCTTCTCTCGGAGCAGGAGGGAGAACGGATTTTCCGCTTCTGTGTTCCGATTACAGGGACGCACGAAATCACGGCGGTATCCGGTGAATGCAGGGATACGATGAGCATTGTGAAGGTTTCCGAGCCGAATCCGGACTATATCTTCAACAAGACCGCGGCCGTGACGAACTGGTTCGACCGCGAGGAATTCAAGCCGGACTGCTGGTCGATCCGCGATACTTTGGGCGACATCCAGAGCCATCCGGAGGCCGGGGCGATCCTCGGAGAGATGATGGCAAAAATGCGCGCGGCCCGCGGCGATGTGGCGGAAGCCTCCGCAAACAACCCGGTTCTGCAGAAAATGATGTCGAAAATGACGCTGGAAAGCCTCTTAAAACAGGCGGGTTCCGTTCCGGAGGAAACGGTCCGGGCGCTGAACCGGGTGCTGCAGCAGATTAAAAAATAAGGACAGCAAAAAGCAAGAGGCGCGCTGACAAAAACCGCGAACCCTAAGATGCTTATGAATTCAATTTCCCGGGGCTGTTCCCGGGGTGAAGAGGAGATGAACAAAATGACAGAACGAGAGTACAGTCTTTACGAACCTGGAGAATACACTTATCCTGCGGCATACGGTTTTGAACCCTTCCTGCATTCCTACCTCCATGAGGACCCTGAGATCCGGCCGGTACTCCTGATCGCGCCGGGCGGCGGATACCGCTTTGTGTCGCCTTCGGAAGGGGAAATTGTTGCGAGGAGCTTTTATGAGAAGGGCTGGAACTGCTTCGTCCTCACTTATTCGATCAACATGCTGGACCTGGCGCCTCTCAATGAGCAGCCGCTTCACGACATTTCACGCGCGGTGCGCTTCGTGCGTAAGAAAGCGGAGGAATTTCTCGTGGATCCTCAGAAACTTGCGGTATGCGGCTTCTCGGCGGCGGGGCATCTCTGCGCGAGCCTTGCCGTACACTGGATGGACGACCGGGAAGACAATCCGGACTACAGCGGGATCAGCAACCGCCCGCAGGCGGCGGTACTCAGCTATCCCGTGATCACTTCCGGCGAATATGCGCACCGCGACTCCTTTACGGCGCTTTTGTCGAAGGACGCCTCCGATGAGATGCTTCACTACATGTCGCTGGAAACCCAGGTCACAAAGGACACGGTTCCCTGCTTTTTGTGGCAGACCGCAACGGATGAGCTGGTTCCGGTGGAAAACAGCTATCTCATGGCGGAAGCGTTGAAAAGGGCCGGAGTGCCTTTCGCGCACCATGTGTTTACGGACGGCGCGCACGGAATTTCCGTTGCGACGCAGGACTGGGCGGACCATAAGTATGCCCCGCCTTATACCATGCGGCAGACAACGGCGCTCGGGGAAGCCGTGAAAGACGGCCGGATCGCGCTTCCGGAGGCGGAAAAGCAGCGTTTCCTGGGAATGCTCGCATTCTTCAGCGGGGAAATGGACCGTTCCGAGCTTCCGGAGGAGTTCCGCTCGTATCCGAACGAGGAAGCTGCTGTCTGGCCTGCCCTTGCGGACCAGTGGCTTCGGAAGATCTTTTCGCTATCATGAACAAGGAGGACCTTATGAAGTATTTTTGCAATCCCCTGAATGTCAACTACCGCTATCAGTTCAACACGCCAAGAGAACCGGGTCAGCCGATACAGATCAACCGCGAGGCGGCGGATCCGTCAATGATCTGTTTTGAAGGCCGCTACTATGTTTTTGCCTCGATGACTTTAGGCGTATGGGTCTCGGACGACCTCGTGCACTGGGAGAACCACAGGCTTCCCGAGGGGCTTCCTTTCTACGATTACGCGCCTGATGTGCGGGTCATGAACGGCTATGTCTATCTCTGCGCTTCGAGCCACACGAAAAACTGCGATCGCTGGCGCACGAAAGACGTTCTGAACGGGCCTTACGAACGGATTGAGGGAACCTTTCCCTTCTGGGATCCCAACATGTTCGTGGACGACGACGGGCGGGTTTATTTCTACTGGGGCTGTTCCAACGCGACACCGATTTACGGCGTTGAGCTGGACAAAGATACACTGCAGCCGCTTCACGAACGCGTAGAGCTGGTCTATGGCGCGCCGGACCGGAACGGATACGAACGGGTCGGGGAAGACAACAGCATCGCGCCTTTGTCGGAGGAAGAAACGGATCAGGCAGTGGAAGCCTTCCTGCAACAGTCCGGAACAAAGCTTTTTGATGTTCCTGAGCATCTCCGCCCGATGATCCGCGGGATGTTTACCAACATGCCCTATATCGAGGGCGCCTGGGTGGACAAACACTGCGGGAAGTACTATCTGCAGTACGCCTGCCCCGGAACCCAGTACAATACCTATTCGGACGGCGTCTATGTGTCGGACAGCCCTTTGGGACCCTATACGCTTGCCGACAACAATCCATACTCCTACAAGCCGGGCGGATTTTTGCCCGGTGCCGGTCATGGTTCTACGATGCTCGATGAGCAGGGCAACTGGTGGCACATCGCGACAATGCGGATCAGCACGCATCACATGTTCGAGCGCCGGGTCGGTTTATGGCCGGCGGGCTTTGATGCGGACGGGGATCTTTACTGCAACCAGCGCTACGGCGACTGGCCGATGAGCCTCTCCGGGCTCCGGCAGGATGCCTGGCGAAACCCCGCCTGGATGCTTCTCTCCGCGAAAAAAACCGTTTCCGCCTCCTCCTTCGTTCCCGGAAATGAGCCGGAGCGCGCTACGGAGGAGAATGTGCAGACCTGGTGGCGGGCAGCGACGAATTCGCGCGATGAATGGCTGATGCTGGATCTCGGGAAAGTATATGACGTGCACGCGGTGCAGGTCAATTTCGCGGACGATCTGATCGATATCCCGGTACCCGGCGAGATGGTCGGGGATATGACCGGCGCGCGTTATATCGACGGCTCGGAGATGTTCACGCAGTGGAAGCTCGAAGCTTCCGCGGACGGGGAGGAATGGTTCCTTCTCGCGGACAAATCCGACGCGAAAACCGACCTTTCTCACGATTTTCTGGTATCGGAACCCGGATACCGCGCGCGTTACTTCCGTCTCTCGGATATGGCGGTGCCCTATGCGCAGAACCCCTGCATTTCCGGGCTTCGCGTCTTCGGACTCGGAGACGGGGATGCGCCCGGAGAAGCATTATTCAGCGCAGTCCGCACGGGAGACCTGGACATGGAGGTTACGATCGAGCCGCAGGAAAATACGGTCGGCTGGAACATCCTGTTTGGCGCCTCGGAAGACCAGCTCTATCACAGCTATATGCTCTTTGAGCCCGGTACAAAGCGGATCGGCGCCCTCATAAAAGGCCGCGCTTACTGCGTCCGCGTGGACAGCTTCAACGAGAACGGAATCACCGAGGGCACGCAGATCCTCTCCGTGCAGGCCTGATCAGCGGCTTTCAGGCCCGGCATACCGCATAAGCGGAACGCGAAAAAAACAACGGGCCATCTGACCTTGAATCTTCTTTTTTCAGGAGACCTGAAACCGTCTCCGAGGCGGAAGATTCATGATCGGATGGCCCGCATTCGTAAGGTGTTATCGGGATTATTCTGCGGCGATCCGGACGGAAGCCTCTCCGATGCCTTCACCAAGAACCGTCAGTGTCACTTCGCCGGGATCATATCCGCTGCGAAGGATCGCGAGCGCCTTTCCGCGGAAGGATGTGAAGCAGCCTTTCGTGTAGTTTTCGGAGGTGATCGGATTGCCGGATCCGAAGCCGGAAAGTGCGAATGCGGTTCCTGAGAGCGCAGCGGAGAGCTTCACTTCCGCGTCCGGTACCAAAGCGCCGCTTTCATCGAGCACTTCGGCGCGGACATAGACGAGGCTGTGACCGTCCGCGGGAACACTTTCCTTTTCGGCGGTCAGCCGGACAGAGGCCGGCGCGCCGTGCGTTTTGACTGCGTCACGGGAGATCTCTTTTCCGCCTGAGAAGCTCACGGCTTCAATCGTTCCCGGCTCGTAAACCGCGTCAAAGACAAAACTCATCGGCATATTGTCCGCGAGGGATTCGCCCTGCTTTTTCCGTCCCATAGAGACTCCGTTCACAAAAACCTCGACCTCTTCGGCGCGGGAGAAGACCGCGATATTGACGGGCTTTCCTTCTTTTCCGGCCCATTTCCAGGACCTCCTGACATCTGTGAAGCCCCAGGGACTGATGATTTCCGTCTTGCCGAAGTTTTCCGGGTCGTAGGAGAAGATGAAGGTCTCATCCGATCCGAAAACCACTTTGCGGTACATGCCCTGCGGCAGGACGCTGTGGCAGATATCGATATCCGCGTCGTTTGCGAGCCGCCAGGGAAATTCGGAAGTGTGCGAAGAGAGCGCGAAGCGTCCCAGTGCGAGGCGCGGGTCGTCCGGGTCGACAAACAGGGACTTTCCGATTCCGGCTTCGCCGATGTAATCCGCGGCGGTCCAGGTGAAATCGCCGATGATATAGGGAGTCTTCTCGATCACCGGCCAGTGCATGCCGATCTCCCGGGGAAAGTTTTCCGAACCCAGGATCACACGCTCCGGGAAGCGCTCGTGGTCGAATTCGTATTTGTTTTCGAGATAATTGTAGCCGACGATATCGAGGCCGTTTGTGAAGGCTTCGGTATAGTCTTCCCAGGTTGTATCGTTTTTGCCGCCGTAGTTGATGTTCTGGATGTCTCCGGACGCCGCGGCTTCCTGCATTTTCTTCATGGCCTCCGCCATCATATGCTCGTCAAGCCCGTTCCAGAAGGAGCAGATGCCGTTTGAGACCGGACGGGAGGGGTCAAGCGATTTTACGGTATTCGCGAGTTTCGTTGCCAGCGTATAGCCGTTTCCGAGTCCGCCGCGCTCCGTGATTTCATTGCCGGTCGACCAGATGACGACCGCGGGATGGGAGCGGTCGCGGCGCACAAATGCACGGAGATCTTTTTCCCAGTCGGTTTCGAAATACTGGTTGTAGTCGCCGGGCTGCTTGCCCATGCCCCAGGCGTCGAAAGCCTCGTCGAAGATGTAGATTCCGAGCCGGTCGCAGGCCTCGACAAAGACGGAAGAGGGCGGGTTGTGCGTCGTGCGGACCGCGTTGAAACCGATGAATTTCAGCGCCGAAAGCTTGCGGTATTCGGCGTCATACAGGGAAACCGCGCCGAGAAGGCCGTTGTCGTGATGCAGGCAGCCGCCGCGGAGCTTTGTCTCTTTCCCGTTGATGCTGAGACCGTGCCGGACATCGGCCCGGATCGTACGGACGCCGAAAAGAACGGAAGCTTCGTCCGAAGTCCGCTCTTCCTCCGGAAGCTCGATGATATGGGTGCGGAATTCCTGAACCGCTCTGACACAGGCCGAAAGCCGGTAGAGATTCGGATGCTCCGCGTCCCAGAGGAGCGGCTTTTCCAGAGTCAGTGTGTACTGCGCCGTTTCCTCCGACTGCGGCGGGACCTGGATCCTTGTCGTCCGTGTGATAACGGGCTGATCACTCGGGACACCGCGGCCTTTGTCCTCATAAAGGGAGAAGGATACTTCCGCGAGCAGGTTTTTTTCCGTGCGGTTCACGGCGTCCGCCGAAACCTTAAGAAAAGCGGTAAGTGCTGCGCCCTGATCATCGTACTCGATTTCCTTTGTATAGCCGTAGATTCCGTCCGCCTTGAGATAAAACTTCGGCGTATGCACAAGCTCCAGGCTCCGGAAAACGCCGGCGCCGGAGTACCACCGGGAATTCGGCTGCATCGAAGGGTTCACCGTGATCACGATCGAATTCTCCTCGCCGAAGTACAGGAAGCGCGTGATATCAACCGTAAAGGGGGAATAGGCGTAGTGCTGCAGT
>CACYBV010000120.1 GCA_902772745.1 uncultured Eubacteriales bacterium | reverse complement strand
TACGTCCGAGCGGGAGCAGACCCTGACAATTCGAATCCGCCGCCCGGTACAGTCTGTTGCAGTGAACGGAGAAGACCTGACGCTTGACGGGGATCATGCGGATGTGGCCTTCGGAAAGGGAGAAAAGAAGGAAATCGTAATCCGGTTCTGATTATCTGTTAAATGCGGCAGAGTAAGAAAGGGGTTGCCTGGTGGCAGCCCCTTTATGATGGATATGGTTTACAATGGAAACTATTCGTTCTGATTAATTAGGTAAAGTTGGAAGTATAGTGGTTATTATATGTTCCTTCAGTGTACATTCTTTCTTAATCGTCTTGAAAAAATATGAATGGATGCTATATCTTGTTCTGTACGGCGAGGATTATTGCGTTGACGAGGAGAAGGACGAGTGGAGATATATTTACGAGCCGAATCCGGAATACTTTGAGGACGATGAACTGGAAGCGTTTTTTGAGTGCAGGAAGTATATCCAGAAGACCATCATTAAGCGGGTGGAACGGACCTGATTGGAGCTGCCTCTGTTGTCTGCGATTGAGGTCACATCCCGCGAGTGTGTGGGATGAAAAGAAAGCAAAGTCTATTATATATATAGACTTTACAAATTAAAATACAGGTTATCACTATGAAAAAGCCTCTCCCTGACCGCCCGCCTGCTTGGGCGGGCCGGGCACACAACAAAGAGCTACGCCAAGGAATCAGCCCCGATAGCCGGAATTCCGTGCAGGAGGAACGCGCAGAGCACCCGCAAACAACGAAACAGCCGGAACGCGCACCGAAAATCAACAGGAAAAGCCATCGAAAAGTCTCCGGTAACCGCGGAAACCGTCATAACAACCGCAAAATCACCGATTCATACCCAAACAACGCATCACACCGTTGCCAATCCGATTCCACGTCAAATACAGTTTCCAGATCATCCGCCACATCGTAACCGTACCGTGTAGTCAAACAATGTGTGGCTACAGCCATCGCATAACGAAATGCGTCCTGTAGTCAAACAATATATGACTTCAAACCACGGCAGCGGAAAGGGATCGTGTAGTCAAATAATATATGACTACAATCTTTCGGTAAAGAAAGGGGATATGTAGTCAAACAATGTATGACTACAACTCGCGGCAGCGGGAGGGTGTCCTGTAGTCAAACAATGTCTGACTACAACTCGTTGCATAGCGAGGCCCGAGAGCGTGGGTGTGGGCGATTCAGCACCCGGAGCATAACTGAATGCTGATACCCGGAACCAGAGCGGTATCACGGATGAAAAGAAAAAATTTCGAAAAAACCGAGAAAAATCGAGTTTTTCTGGTGTCATGCGGGCTTTCCGCCGTCATAATATGTAACGCGGAATTCCATTTACGGTTCCGGACTTTTATGATATAATGATGTGGAAATGAAGAGGAGCAGTCTATGAGCACACTCAATCTAAGCATACCGGAAAAGAACCGGATTCAGAGCCTGATGGAGCAGGCGGTCCGGAACTTCCTGCGGGAGAATGAACAGTATCGGGGGATTCTTTTCGATATTCTGAGAACCTATCCCGCAGACTACGGTTTTCCCGCGAAAAGGACTCATGACGAGCGGTACTGTATCCAGAGGCTGGCTCAGATGGTGAATGTTTCCAAGGTGGAGGCCCAGCTTCTGCAGTATATCACGAAGGAGTACTCCTTCATGGCGCAGGATTACGGTGACGAATTCCCGGACGAAGTGACGCTCGATATCTATGTGCGCCTGGCGAAGGAACAGCTTTTCGACCAGGAGGAGATCCTGAAAACCTTTGTCACATCGGCGGTGGTATCGGATTTGTGCGACCGCTTTTACCTGCCGGCACTTCTCCACGAACTGATGAAGGAAGCCGCGAAGGCACCGTAAGGACGGTGCCGGATAAGTTTTTATAATGAGCGTTCCGAGTCCGGTGTATTGTATTCACCGGACTTTTGTGATATGATGATCCTGACATTGGAACCCGTTTTGGCATCGGGAAAAGAGAGAACTGTCCCGGCGGATCATACGAAAAGAGGAGGGAACAAAATGAGCCGATACTGCCCGAACTGCGGGCATGAGCTGGGATCGGACGTCCGCTGCCCGAACTGCGGCCGTAGCCTGACATCCGAGCCTGTACCGAAGATGCAGATGCCGCCGGATTCCGGACAGCAGTCCGCTGTTCCGCCAGTTTCCGCACAGGAAAAGAAAATGCCCGGCTGGCTGAAATGGCTCATGCTCGGGGCTGCACTCGCAGCAATTACCGCCGGAATGATCCTGGTCCTTGTCGGACTGATTCAGACGATCCGGCAGGGGAGAGAAAAAGGCGGTACGGACGGCAGCCCGGACGGAACTGCGGAAGAGACCGCCGAGCCTTATGCCGTCAGGGAAGAAGTGGAAGAATACGGCCGCATCACCGACGAGCAGTCTGCTAAAAAAGCCGCCATGCTGAGTGAAGACGAAGCGCTGCAGGAATTTCGGAGACGCGGCTTTTCAGCGAACCCGATCAAAGTCTACTACAGCGAGGACGGGAGATTTACCGGCGGACAGGAAATCGAATCCGGCGGCAAAGAGAAGCACCCGTTCTATGAGACATACTATGAAACACCGGATGAAGTGGTGTGGACCGTTACACTGATGGGCGATACCTTCTATGCCGCGCCGATGAACTGGTATACGGAGAAAGACTGGTCGATACCGCACGTGATTTCCGAGTCGGAGCAGTTCATCACTTATGACGGTGACCGGCATGTGTTCTATACAATGAAGCCTGACGAGAACAGGCTGATCGTAAAGCATATCGACCGGATTGATGACGAAACTCTGAACGGGCTGGATGAATGGGAGGTGGACGAACTATGAGAAATCGGTTCAGAACCTTTGCAGTCCTGCTGCCCCTGCTTCTTCTGCTGCCGCTTCTTTTCGGCAGTGCCTGGGCGGATAACCGGAAGGAGGAGATCCCGAGAGAACTCCGTCCGGGCCGCATTCTCGTGGGCCTGGGGGATTCCTATGCATCCGGCGAAGGCCTGGAGAATTACGGCAGCAGTACAAATATCATGGATAAGCTCGAAGATGAGGACTGGCTCGCGCACCGCTCGGACAATTCCTGGGCAGGGATGCTGACGCTTCCGGACTGCAGCGGAACCATGCAGCAGAACCGCGGCACGAACTTTTTCTTCGCGGCTTCCTCCGGCGCAGTTACCGACAATATCAACCGCAGCGGCAGAGGCGGCTCTCAGAGCAAAACAATCAAACGGAAATCCGAAGAGGGTTATGAAGATTATGAAGGCACGTACAGCATGCCCGGTCAGCTGGACATTTTCTACAACAACCCGAAGCTGGACCGTGAAGAGGTGGACTATGTCACGATGTCCATCGGCGGCAACGATGTGCATTTTGATGACATTATCATGACGGCGGCCAGTCCCAACTGGCCCGGGGACGGCGCAAAAACAAAAAAACTGATCGATGCCGAAATCGCGAAACTGAATGATACCGTCGACAAACTGGAAGAGACCTACCGGAGGGTCGCCGAGGCGGCGCCCAATGCGACCATTATTATTACCGGATATCCTCCGCTGATTGCGGCCGACGGCGGAAACAGCTGGCTCTTCAACGGCGAAGAAGCAAAGGCAATTGCCGGCGGAGTTACATTATTCAACAACAAGATCAGGGAACGGATCGAAGCGTTGAAGAAGTCCGGAATGAAGATTGAGTTCGTCGATGTGGAGAGCTCATTCAAAGGTCATGAGGCATACTCCTCCGACCCGTGGATTTTCGGGGTCGAAACGGATAAAAGCAACGATCTTAACCAGAAAGCTAAAGCCAGCATGAAGTCCATGCATCCGAACCGCAAAGGCGCCGAAGCCTATGCGAAGCTTGTCCAGCAGCGGATCGACGAACTCGAAGAGGCAAAAAGGCTGAAAAGAGAAGGCGCTGAAATTTCCAGGAAGAGAAATATCGTGCTGGTGCTGGATAATTCCGGAAGCATGGAAGGAACTCCGCTCAGTGAGACCAAAAGCGCGGCCAAGGATTTTATCGATACCATCGTAAAGGAAGACGCCAGCGTCGGTGTCGTATCGTTCTCATCGGGGGCACAGGTACGCTCGAGTTTTTCAAGGAAGGCCTCTGTTTTGAAAGATGCCGTGGACGGAATCCGCGCGGATGATATGACCAATACAGGCGCAGGGCTCAGCGCAGCCGCCGGAATGCTTCGGGCCTGTGAGGAAGGCCAGCGGATTATTATCCTGATGAGCGACGGCCTCACCAACGAAGGGCTCATGGGCGACGCGCTGGACAACTACATTGAGAACCTGAAGGCGGAGGGGATCGAGATTTACACCATAGGCTTCTTTGAGGCCCTGTCCGGCAGCGATCTGAGTGAAGGACAGAAATTCATGGAGAAAAGCTCCAGCCAGGGCTACCATTATGAAGTCGATGAGGCCGAAGACCTGGTGGATTTCTTTAACGATATGGCGGACCAGATCAACGGGGAAGAATACGCATATGCCCGGATTGCCTGTCCGGTGGATGTGGAAGTCACTGTCGGGAAGGAAACCCTGAGCTCCGTAAAGGAGAAAACTCGTACGAGCTTCGGCACGCTGACCTTTGAAGCCGGGGAGGATGACGACGGCAGCGATGATAACGACAACCGAACGAAGATCCTCCGTCTCAGGGAGGACGGAACCCGATATACCATCCGGATTCATGGGAACGCGAGGGGTACAATGACTTATACCGCAGGTTACATGGACGCCGACGGCGAATACAGCGACCTGCGTGTCATCAAAGACATCCCGATCAGTAAAAGAACCTATATCGAAGCCAACGCCGACCGGAAAAAGGCGACGATCCTCCAGGTCGATGAAGACGGCGACGGCAAGTTCGATACGACCTATCAGGAAGGCGGGCCGCCGCGAAAGTGGTGGATCCTGATCCTTATCGGCGGGATCCTGGCCGCGGCGGGCGGCGCAGTCATTTTCATCTTCCGAAAGCAGATTTTCGGCGGTCAGGTAAGGCCCGGAGGGAAGAAGCCTGTAATAAGGGAGAATACCCCCGCGCTGCCGGCCGGGATGCCTGATACAGCGGAGCGGACCATGAGGCCGGATGCGGTACCCTCCGGCACAGCAGAATACCCTGCTGAGATCACGCTGCCCGGTCCGGAACTTCTGACACGGCCGACGCAGGACAATGGAAGTCAGAATCCGAAGCCGCCTGTGAGCCCGCAGATTCCCCCGGAGCCGCCGAGCCGGTTCACCGCTCCCGCGGAGGTGAAACCGCAGGCGGCGCCGGAGCCGAAACTGAGGATTTCAGACCCGGTACCGGTTCAGAAAGACACTGAGCGCGGCAGGTACTGCACACGGTGCGGCGTGAAGAACGACGGAAACGCGCGGTTCTGCGTTTCCTGCGGCGCCCGGATGCTTCCTCCGGCCGCGGCGGAAGCAAGATACTGCACGAAGTGCGGGACACGGAACGACGGAGGATCCCAGTTCTGCGTTTCCTGCGGCACCCGGATGCTTCCTCCTGCCGCGGCGGAAATAAGGTACTGCACGCGCTGCGGTACCCGAAATGACGGCAGATCGCAGTTCTGTACTTCCTGCGGCACCCGGCTTTAAT
>CACYBV010000119.1 GCA_902772745.1 uncultured Eubacteriales bacterium | reverse complement strand
CGGACTGATGCGTTTTTCGGATATCCGCGAAGGGATCGAGCAGCGCTGCTCGTGGATTGCTCCGATCACGGTGTATCCCGGCGAAATGGAGCAGGAGGCGCTTGCGATGCCGGCGCTTCAGGTGCTCCGGGGAGAGATTACGGCGCGGACCTACAGCGGGAAGAACGTATTTGAAGGTTTTCCCTGGGAGTGAATCAGGAAGACACTGACACAAAAACCGCCCGGAGCAGAGTGTGCTCCGGGCGGCGTAGTTTTTATGAGCTGCAGCTCTGCCCTTATTACAGATCCGGCTCCGGGGCAAGCCTCGGTGCGGGCTGACTTACCTTCGGGCCTGAGAGATCCGCCTGGTTTTCCTGTACCTGCGGCTGCGGGTTTTTCGCGGCCTGCGCCAGTTTTTCCGAGGTTTCCGCAAATTTCACAATCAGTTCATCGGCTTTGCCTTCCTGTGCAAGTTTTACCGCATCCGGATTCTTTGTCAACTCCTGAAGCACCGGGGACGCCTGAATCGCTTCAGACAGTTTCCAGACCGCCTCAAGATTCGCCGGAGCATCAAATCCCTTGTTCGCAGTCTGTGCCTGCATGGCGGCAGCCATGATATTTGCGATATGCGAGGCTGTTTTAGCAGTGGAATTCGGATTTATGCCGCCGGACAGATCCTCAATGTACTTTTTGTAAGTGCATACCTTCGCAAACTCTTTCATGAGTTCTCCGCCGTGTCCGTCCCGGATTTTGCTGTACAGTTTATCCTGGTCCGCTTCCGGCATTTCTAAGATCGTTAAATAGAGTTTACTTGCATGTTCGAATACTTTTCTTGTTGTCCGGTTCTCCAGCTTTTTATCACCGCCCGGTTTGATTCCCATGACCTGGCGCGCGGCAATGATCTGGGCGAGTGCATCAGCTTTGTCCTGCCTGCTTTCAAGTTTTCCGCGTTTCGCACGATTCTGGAGCGCTTCGATGTGATCTTTCAGGGGCGGCAAATCCTCCTCGGGAATTCTGACAAGGCGGGATGTAAAGGTGTTTCCCAGGATCACCTTCTTTTGGAAGAGTTCCGCCACTGCTTTTCCGGTCTTGTCCGCTCCTAAAGCAAGAGCTTCTTCCGGATAGGTCATTTCTCTGTAGGCGATCCCGGCATAAGCATCCCGAAGCGATTTGAATTTCTGATCTACCGCTTCTCTTGTGGCGTATTTTTCCGGATGCTTCGAGGCCTCCCTTTCCAATGCCTGGGCAGCGAGGACGTCATAAAAAGCTTCGGAAATCAGATCGTTTTCTGCTTTTGATTTGGAAAATACTTCTTTTCTCGAAGGAAAGCTTAAGATCTCCTCGAGGCGTTCTTTTCCGGTCTGGGTTCTCTGTTTATGGAGTTTTGCTTCCTGCTCCTGAATCCATTTCTGATAATGCTCATACGCGGCCTTGCCCGATCCGCCCTGTGTGATCAGATGGAAGGATTTCTCATTCGTCATGGTTCCGAAGTAGTCACGGCTGCCAAAACGCTCCGCTACTTCATTGCCTTTCCTCTGGGATTCTGCTTCGAATTTCGCTATATCCTCATCGGTGACCGGCAGTTTCTCCCAGCCCGGCTGATCGCCAACCTTCTGGTAGAGTTCGGAAAGCCTCATGAAGTACTCTAATCCGGCGACCGATTTCGACCCTTCGATGAAACCGCCGGAACGAAGCTGCAGCGCATACTCTCCCGCGGTATCGGGGTCCGGGAATGGGACTTCGTTTAAGATGCCCCTGAATCCCGGGATATTGTTTACCAGTTCTTCGTAAGCTTCCGGTTTTCCGCCCCGGCGCGCTACTGTGCGGAGGACGACGGCATGGGCCTGGATTTTTTCCATACATGTGATAAACGTTTCTTTGTCCGGAAGAACCAACATTTCACCGTAGGCTTCCCGCAGTGTCTCACGTAAGAGCATTTCCAGCGAACCGAGCTGTTTGTTCTGGTAGGCAGTATTGTTGAAAATCCGTTTGAGATTATCCTGAATCGCGGTAAACTTCCCGGGGTTTTCGGTGAAGCTGTCATAAAGCGCCGAGAAGGGAGACTGCTCGATTTCCGAAGAAGCCTGATTGAATTCGTCGAGGAGCGGCTGCGTGTCGCTGTTCCGGGCGAGCGCGAGAAGGTCATCCGGACTGTTGTTCCTGATAAGCCTCGAGAAAGCGGCGCTTTCCATAAGGTCATCGATTTCCTGCTGGTATGCTTCTGAAGCAAGGTATGCCCGCTGCTCATCGCGTGCATCGTCCTTATGGCGCAGGAGGATGATCTTCGATGCGGCATTCCTCGTGGCTTCGTCGGTGTCCGCGTCCAGCGCCATGGCTTCGATGCGCAGGCGTTCCAGTTCCTTATCGACCGGAGACTTCCGCACGTCATTCAGCGCGTCATGCATGGCGCCGCCGGCGCCGCGGTTCATACCCATTGCGAAGAACCGGTTGATATCCTCGTCGGAAAGGCTTTGGAATTCCTGCTCGAGTCTTCTCGCGCGGTCGACAACAGTGTGATCCAGCGGGTCGTAAAGATTGGAATTGTAATAAAAGGTGCTTCCGCGTCCGGCGTTGACGTGCTCTCTTGCGGCAATGTATTCCGCAAGACATGCGCGTTTGTCTTCGATCGTCTGATATTTCCCGGCCTGCATATTCTGCTTCAGGTACTTGACACGATCGGCCGCGGTCTGGTACATGCGGTCATCAAGCCCCTCCGGCAGGCGGTCCATCTTCGCAACAAAAGTTTTGAATTCCTGATCGAGCGCCTTCCCGTTGTCATTCCTGGTGACAAGATCCTGAAGCCTTGCAGGCGAGATGGTCTGCATGAAGTTTTCCATGTTGTTCGTATAGAAAGTCATGTTCCGGTTCCAGAATTCCTCAACGGATGCGTCCGTAACGGTCTGGTGCGGCAGTGCCTCCGTCAGTGCATAGCCTGCGAGGACGCGGGCGATATTTTCAATTCCCGCGTCTCTAGTCGGGCGGAAACCGTCGCGCCGGAAAGAAACGCTTGCGTTCCGGGCGATGTCCTGTAATTCATAAAATCTTCGTGCTGGCATGTTGGTGCCTCCATTTTCAATTTTCGAACCGATTTTAACACCCGCTGTCCAACAAATGTCCAGCAAAGATACGGTTCGCGAGGAAAAAACTATACTTTTCGGCGGGCTTATGGTAATATAAAATCCTAAAACCTTATGGGATAATCATTATAGAAACAGGAGAAATACAGCATGAGTCTGACAGAACGCATTCGTGAAAAAGCGAAGAAAAACAGGAAAACCATTGTTCTCCCGGAGGGCGATGAGAAGCGCACGATCGAAGCCGCGGCCTTTGTGAAAAAGGAAGGGATCGCGGAGCCGGTGCTTCTCGGAAAACCGGAGGTGATCCGGGAAACGGCCGCGGATCTTGGCGCAGATCTTGCAGGAATTACCGTAATCGATCCAGAGACAAGCGACAAAACGGCCGAATACGCTGCGGCGCTTTACGAGCTCAGAAAGGCGAAGGGCGTGACGGAAGAGCAGGCTTTGGCGCTGGTGCACGACGTGATGTACTATGGCATCATGATGGTGAAGCAGGGTGACGCAGACGGCCTCGTATCCGGCGCGGTGCATTCGACCGGCGACATGCTGAGGCCGGCCTTACAGATCATTAAGACAAAGCCCGGAATGAAGGTGGTCTCATCGAGCTTCCTGATGGACTGCCCCAACAAGGCGCTTGGTGAAGACGGACTTCTCGTTTACGCGGACTGTGTCGTGATGCCGAACCCGACCGCGGAAGAGCTGGCATCGATCGCGATCGCTGCAGCTGATACCGCGAAAGTCCTCTGCGGCATCGAAGAGCCGCGGGTCGCGATGCTGTCCTTCTCGACGAAGGGCTCCGCGAAGCATGAACTTGTGTCAAAAGTGCAGGAAGCGACAAGGCTTGCGCAGGAACAGGCACCGGAGCTTCTTCTGGACGGCGAGCTGCAGTTCGACGCTGCGCTCGTTCCGGAAGTCGGGGCGTCAAAAGCGCCCGGTTCCCCAGTCGCCGGCCGCGCGAACGTCCTCGTATTCCCGGACCTTCAGGCCGGAAACATCGGCTACAAGATCACCCAAAGGATCGGCGGCGCACAGTGCTTTGCAGTTCTCCAGGGCCTCGCGAAGCCCTGCAACGACCTCTCGCGCGGCTGCTCCGTTTCGGATATCATCGACACGATTGCCGCGACGGCGGTGCAGGCAGGATAAACGAACCTGTCCCCATGTATCAAAGGAGCATAAAAAGCGTGACAAAACAGGACATTCTGAATATTCTGGGCAGTTTCCCTTACGACCGCTGCCAGTACTGGCTTATCACCGGAGGCGCGATGGTGTTCCGGGGATTTCGGGAGGAGACCGGAGATATCGATCTCGGATGCACGACGGAAATGGCCGACCGGCTGGAAACGGAAGGGTATCTTGTCCGAAAAGACGGAGACGGGAAGCGACGCTTCCGGGTCGGGGAAACGATTGAGATTTTCGAAGACTGGCTTTATGATTCGGTTGAAATGATCGAAGGCGTCCAGGTCATCTCGGTGAACGGGCTTCTTCGGAGGAAGCAGGAACTCGGCCGGGAAAAAGACCTTCGGGAGATCGAGCTGATCCGGGGCAGATCGGGCTTCCGGGGAGACTCGCAAGATCAGTGATCTACGAAAGCGATTCTCTATGCGCTGGAGTTCTATCACAAAGGAAAATGATATGAAACGGTATGCCGCATTCTTAAGGGGAATTAACCTGAACGGAAAGAATCAGATCGCAATGGCCGACCTGAAATCCATCTTCCTTGATCTCGGATACGCAGCGGTTTCAACAGTCCTGAACAGCGGCAATGTTCTGTTTTCAGCGGAAAGCAGAGACATTCGGGAAATCAGCGGCCGGATTACCGATAAGATCCGCGAAGCATATGGGTATGATGTACCTGTCTGTATCGTTGATCAGGAACATCTGAAACAGATCCTGGATCACGCGCCGGCCTGGTGGAATACGGAGGATAAAGCGAGGTATCACAACCTGATCTTTGTCCTGACGGAAGAAACGCCGGCTGAGATCTGCTTGCTTCTCGGGGAACCCTCGGAGGGAAAGGAAAAGGCAGAGATTTTTAATGATGTGATATTCTGGAGCTATGACCTGAGCTGTTACCAGAAATGCAGCTGGTGGAAGAAAACCGCGTCGAAAGGAATCGCGGAAAAGCTGACGATCCGTACGGGAAATACAGTAAAAAAGATGTGTCGGTGATTTCAGAAGAAAAAGCGATTATTGAATACCCGAATGGCAAAGAAGTACAGCACCGAAGGGCTGCGAGGATATTAGTATGGATAAGAAAACGAATATGGAAGAACTGGTTCGGGAAGCCTATGAGAAGGGCAGCTTTACGGGAACCTGGCTCTATTCGGAAAACGGAGAGATTGTTTCAAAAGGCGCAGTCGGATTCCTTGACCCCGAGGAGCGGATTCCGATTAAAGAAGATACAATCTTCCAGCTTGCGTCCGTAACCAAGCAGTTCACGGCGGCCTCGGTTATGCTTCTGGTCAGAAAAGACTTTCTGTGCCTGGAGGATGAGGTCACAAAATTCTTTCCGGAGATTCCGTATCCGGGCGTTACGATCCGACATCTTCTGACCCATACCGGCGGCGTGCCGGATTATTTTGACGATGGGGACTGGTTTACCAATCTTTGGAAAGAGGAGCACAGAGTTCCCGGAAACAGCGAGATCGTGCGCTTCCTCTGCGAAACCGAACTGAAACCGTACTTTGCGCCGGGGGAGAACTATCAGTATTCCAACACCGGCTTTAACCTGCTGGCGGAAATCGTGGAGCGGCTTTCCGGCGTTCCGTTTGAGGAATTCCTGAAGAAAAATATCTTTGAACCCGCCGGTATGACGAATACCCGAGCTTTCCACACCAGAAGGGATGGCATTCCCTTTGAAAACTATGCCCGCGCTCTGGTACTTGAAGACGGCAGATTCGTACCCGATGCGGATTCCGATGAATACGGCGAGGTGACGGCTTTTGACGGCCTGAACGGGGACGACTATGTGTATACCAACATCTTCGATATGCTCCGCTGGGACCAGGCGCTGCGGGAAGGAACGGTGCTGACCCGTGAGGAACAGATGAAGATGTACACGCCGGTGAAGCTTCTGAGCGGTGAACCCTATGCGGATGAGGACGGAGACGGCTACGGTTTCGGCTGGCATGTCAATCAGGACCCGGCGCTGGGGCTGACGGTTTGCCACAGCGGCGGTATGCCCGGCGTACACACCTTCTATGAACGCTTTGTGGATGCAGACAGGGTACTCGTGATCCTCTGCAGCCGTGAGGAACTGGACATAAGAGCACACAATGCGCTATTCGACGGTCTGCGGGACATCGCGCGGGATAATGAGCCGAAACCCATCCGGACGATTGAAGAGATTGCAGTACAGGACCCGGATCGATCAGAGTGGGATTCTTTCTGCGGAAAGTATGATGCCTCTGCCGAAGAAGGTCTGCTGTTGGAAGAAGTCTTCCGGAAGGGTGAAAATCTGTACGCGGTGCTTTGGGATACCGATAGCGAGAAGCGAAAAACGGCGCAGCTGTATCCGCTTTCGGAAAACAGATTCGGCCTGAAATGGGACTCGGATGAGATCGTTTTCAGTGAAGCCGGAGTGGCTTTCGGAGGCGAACCGTGCAGGAAACTTTCATAAGAAGCCGCGCGGAATCTGTACCGTTCCTTCGGCTTTGGAGAAAGGCCGGAGGACTCTGTCGAAGGAGAAGAGATGCCGGCAGTGCTGAAGCTTTAAAGGTCAGGAAGGGCAGAAATGGCAGAATTTATCAGAAAAGCAGTGACTGAAGATCTTTCGCGTATCGCGGAGATCCATGTGTTCAATTACCGGCTGAATTTCTATCCGATTTTTCGGGACGACGAATATTATTTTTCAGAGCTTCAGGTGCCGGATGTCATGGAGCAGTATGAGGCAGTTCTCGACAGCATCTATGTTTATGATGACGGTGTGGTCAAGGGCTTTATCCAGATCGAAGGGACTTATATTGCACGGCTCTTTGTCGAACCGGTTCTTCAGAACCGGTCCGTCGGATCAGTTCTTCTGGAGTATGCGGTAAGGGAATATCATGCAGATCACCTGTGGGCGCTTCAGAAAAATGAGCGGGCCATCCGCTTTTACGAGCGCCATGGATTTCGGGTGAGCGGGGAGACAAAGCCGGAAGAAGGGACAACGGAGCTTCTTTTGCTGATGAGAAGGGAAAACTAAGCCGATCATGCTGTCGGCGCGGCAGAAAAAGAGTGGATTCCGGAAACTGATTTATGCGGAGTTCAGCGGGAAAAGATGACTCAGGGAGGAGCTGCCAGGATGACAAAAATCGTTCATACAAGGATGGAAAATCTGACTCCTCAGAAAAGAGGAGACGGAAACGCATATGATTATATGAGGTATCCGGCTTTGCCCGAAGGGAGTGCAAAATACAGTGCGATCGCAT
>CACYBV010000118.1 GCA_902772745.1 uncultured Eubacteriales bacterium | reverse complement strand
GGACATGCTTCCCTACACCCGGAAGTATTTCGAAGAACTGATCCAAACGGGAAGCATCCGGGAAGTCCGGCCGAGCGGAGTATGGTACGAGGAGAGGAACGCATTTGACGAAAGCCAGGTCGGTGTGCCGCGGGTGAGCCATCCGGACAGAGGCTTTGAACTCCTGCAGGGGAACCCTGTATTCTCAGGAAAGATTCTCGGCGGCTGTATTGAGTCGATATACGATATTTTCAATAACGACCTGCATGAAGACAGTGTGGAACTTTGCCGGAAATATCAGCTGTTTCCGTCGCTTTCGGACTGGGCGGGGAGGATCCTGCTTCTCGAGTCCAGCGAAGAAAAGCCTTCGCCCGAAATGTACGAAAAGATGCTCCTTGCGCTGAAGGAAACAGGTCTTTTCGATATCTTATCCGGTGTCCTGGTCGGAAAGCCGATGGACGAAAAATACGCGGAGGAATATCAGGAACTGCTGGTCCGGATCATTGATGCCCCGTCACTTCCGATCCTCTGCAATGTGAATATCGGTCACGCGGCACCGCGCTGCATCATCCCCTTTGGCGTGAATGCCCGTGTGGATGCCAGAAAGCAGGTAATATCTTTTGAACCATGAGGTGTGTATGAAAACAACAGCAACTTATTTCCAGAATGACCCCAAGCGTCCGCTGGTGTACGGAGAAGCGGAGATCGACAGCCGTCCGCGTCGGCGGCTCCGGGGAGAACCCGAAAAGGAAGGCGTGCTCGCAGAGTCCGTGATCGTCGGCTTCTGCGGAACCGATCACGAGCTGATGCGGATGGGACAGAAGGGACTGCTCAGCCCGAAGTTTCCGGAAGGGAGGGACCGGCTCATCAACGGCCACGAGGGCGTCGTCTGGGTGCCTTCGGAGAAGCGCTTTGCAATCGTCCTGATCCGCGGCGGCGACAGCTTTGACCCGACCCGATATACAGAGGACGAGAGCTATTTCGAATACGGATGCGACCAGGCGGACGGGCTCTTCTCGGACTGCAATTACTACAATCCGGACATGCTCCTAAGGATTCCGGACGGGTATGTGAAGGATGGTAAAATTGATCTTGAAGCCGCGAAAAAGCTGGTGTTCTGCGACCCCTATGCCTGCATGCTTTTCCAGCGTGAGCGGATGGAGGACCTCGGGGAGGCGCACCTGTTCCGGGTGGAGATGGCGAAGCATCACTGCACGGAAGAGGAGGCGAGAAAGCTCGCGAGAAACAGCCTGTTTGCGCGCACCGTGATCTTCGGCCTCGGGACGACGGGCATGTTTATCGGAGACCTGATCCGTCAGAAATACCCGGAGGCGGACATTCTCTTTGTCGGACGGAGTCCGGAAAACGCCCCGAAGGTGCAGTTTGCCTGTGAGATCGCAAAGGCGCGATACCTCTCGACGGACGGGATGAATGAACAGGAGCAGGCGGCTGCGATCGAGCAGGCGCTCGGCGGAAAAGCGAGCCTCTTTATCGGCGTCTCGGGGACGAATCTCGAGCACCGGATCGCATTTTCGGAGGGCGTTTTAGGCTGCAACGGGATCTACAACAGCTTCTCTTTAGGGCCGCAGATTACATTCGACACGATGCCCTTCGGCTTCCAAAACCATCTGATCTTCGGATCGATCAACTTCCGCCAGAGCCATATGGAGGAGGCGATCCGGCTGCTTCTCAGGAGCCGCTACAACGAAATCGTCGGTCTCATCGACCGGGAGGAATTTGCGAAGGACCCGATCGATGCTTATGAAAACAAAATTTACTGCAAGAACGCGCCGATGAAGACGGCGGTTATCTGGAACCCGGAATATATAGCATAAGAAACGAACTGCTTCCCGCCGTGTCATCCCTGAGCGAAAAAAAGAGCCGAGGGATCCCGCCCGGGAAGGAGTTCCCTTTATTATGGGATTCCTCCGACTCGGTCTGCGGCCTTCGGTCGGAATGACATAAGGATGAATTCATTCAGGAGAATAGAAATTATGGAGAAATTTGAAGCGAGTTTTGAGTCCCTCAGGACGCACAATTACCCGGACTGGTTCAAAAATGCCAAGTTCGGCATCTGGAGCCACTGGGGTCCGCAGAGTGTTCCGATGTACGGCGACTGGTATGCACGGAACATGTATATCCAGGGTACGCCGCAGTACCGGTATCACCTGCGGCATTACGGACATCCGTCCAAGTTCGGTTACAAGGATGTCGCGGCGCTGTGGAAGGCCGAGAATTTCGACCCGGAAGGGTTAATGGCGCGCTACAAAAAGGCCGGCGCACGGTATTTTGTCGCGCAGGCGATGCATCACGATCATTTTTTCAATTACGATTCACAGCTGAACCGCATGAACAGCGTGAAGGTCGGACCGCATAAGGACATCGTCGGACTCTGGAAGGCGGCGGCGGACAAATACGGACTGCCTTTCGGCGTAACGGAGCATCTCGGCGCTTCCTTCTCCTGGTGGAGCGTCAACAAGGGCGCGGACAGCTATGGTCCCTTTAAGGGCATTCCCTACGATGGGAACGACCCGGCGTGGCGTGATTATTATTACGACAATTATGAGCACAAGCCCGGGCCCGATGTGAATCCCTGGTATACGGAAAACAGAGATTTCCACAAATACTGGAAGGACTGCATGTTCGAACTGATCGACAGGTATACGCCGGATTTCCTGTATTCGGACGGGTCTCTTCCATTCAACGGGCAGTGGCTCGAAGACGATCTTCCCTATGTTCTGGACGAGCGTTATCGGGAAGGCCTGGATGTCGCAGCCTATCTTTACAACAAGTCGATTGAACTGCACGGCGAAAACCAGGCGGTCTATACACAGAAGTGCCGGTACCGCGATGTCTATGAGATCGGCGTACTGGATATGGAATGCAGCGTGCTTTCGGATGCGGCGGAGCTTCCGTGGCAGACGGATACGACGATCGGCGACTGGTTCTACGACGTCCGGGCGGTCTACAAGACGCCCCGGGAAATCATCGATACACTTGTCGATATTGTTTCGAAGAACGGGAACCTGCTTCTCAACATTGTACAGAAGCCGGACGGAACCATCGACGACGAGGGTGCATTTATCCTCGATGAAGTGGGCGGATGGCTTTCTGTCTGCGGCGAGGGAATCTACGGCACAAGGCCCTGGAAGCGCTGCGCCGAAGGCCCGACGAAACTTCAGAGCGGAAATTACGCGAAGCAGTCGGACATCCCGTGGACGGAGCTCGATTACCGCTATACCTGCAAAGGGAATACGGTTTACGCTTTTATGATGAATCCGAAGCCCGGACAGGCGATGGTCCAAAGATCTTTTAACGAAGGCGAAGAAATCGCTTCGGTGCGGCTTCTCGGCGGGCCGGAGCTTCCCTTCTCGCATCAGTT
This sequence comes from uncultured Eubacteriales bacterium, assembly GCA_902772745.1. Lineage (GTDB taxonomy): Bacteria > Bacillota > Clostridia > Lachnospirales > Lachnospiraceae > UBA1267. The sequence continues at coordinate 14,150 of CACYBV010000118.1, read as the reverse complement.
TGGTGTGCTGACCGTCGTGCTTCCGGAGAATCTGCCTGCAGAGTATGAAAATGCGCTCGCGATTGAGCTGAGTTAAGCTGTTATCCCGGAGGGGATCCCCTGACTGTGATCAGGATGACAATCCGCGTCATATCGAGCGGAAGAACGCGGACCGGAGCCGAGGCAGTCCCTTCGGGATGACAGAAAGTCAAGGAGAAAACAAACCATGAAAGCTGTATGGATCAATGAACCCGGAAGCATCGAGATCGTGGATCTTCCGATGCCGGAACCAAAGGAAAATGAGGCGCTTCTTAGGATCCTGACCTGCGGGATCTGCGGCTCGGATGTTGCGAGTTTCACCGGAAACCAGCCTTTTACAAGCTATCCGCGAATCCCCGGACACGAATTTTCCGCGCGGATCGTCTCGCTTCCCGCAGATTACGAAGGCCCGCTTGCGGTCGGTGATGTCGTAACCGCAAACCCCTATTTCAACTGCGGACACTGTTATGCCTGCAAACGCGGCCACGTCAACTGCTGTCACGAGAACCAGACGATGGGCGTGCAGCGGGACGGCGCATTCTGCGAATATGTCGCGATGCCGGTCGAAAGAATCTATCCGGGGCAGGGGCTTTCGGCGGATCAGCTTGCCTTGATCGAGCCCTTCTCGATCGGTTATCACGCGCTCTCAAGATGCGAAGTGAAACCCGGCGACAGGGTGCTTGTGATCGGTGCCGGTCCGATCGGTCTCTTTGCGCTGATTTCGGCGAAAAGTAAAGGCGCTGAAGTCCATGTCGCGGATCTTCTCGACGGCCGCCTGGAGAAGGCAAAAGCCTTCGGCGCGGACGGCGTGATCAATTCCGGGATGGAAAGCCTTGCGGAATACACGGCAGCGCACACCGAGGGCGGATTTGACATCTGCGTCGAGGCCTGCGGGGCGCCGGAGACCTTCCTTTCGTGCATTGACTGCTGCGCTTTCGCCGGAAACCTCATCCTGATCGGAAACGGCAAGCGCGATACGACCTTCCTGCATTCGACGCTTCTCAGGAAAGAGCTGAATGTCTATGGAAGCCGGAATTCGCTTCCGGAAGATTTCCGGGCGCTGATTGACCTTGTGGCTTCTGGAAAAGTGGATCCGCTGCCGATGGTCAGCACGGTATATCCCTTCGAAGAGTCGCTTCAGGCCTTCGATGCTCTGGTGCACAACGACGGATCGCTCGCGAAAGTGCTGATCAGGTTTTCGGAGTGAGGTGCTTATGATCATTGATGCACATGTACACCTCTGGAAAACCCAAAACGGTCTTGCCGACGGCCGGCCGGTAAAACCGCTTCCGGGCGGCAGGGCGGATTTTGGCGGCGAAATTCGTCAGATGGTTCCGCCGTACCTTCTGAATGGTGAAAATACCGCGGAAATCCTGCTTTCGAATATGGATTTTGCGGGTGTGAACGCCGCTGTGGTGACGCAGGAGCAGATCGACGGATCCCAGGATCAGTACCTTCGCGGAATGGAAGAGAAATTCGGCGGACGGCTGAAGGTCTCGAGCCTGTATCTGGAAGGGAAACCGGTTAATCTTGAGGGCTTTTCCGGCCTGAAGATCTGCGCGGGGCGGCTTCGGGATCAGAACCTTATGCACCATGAAGCTGCGTTCGAACAGACTGCGGGAGAGGGAAAGTTTTTGCTGATCGATCTTGCGGAAGGGAATGCCCAGACGAAGGAACTCCGGACTCTCGCGGAAAAGTATCCGCATCTTCGGATCGCGGTCGGGCATTTCGGTATGGCGGGACGCGGGGACTGGCTTTCCCAGGTCCGCCTCGCGGAACTTCCGAACGTGCGGATCGAGTCCGGCGGCATCACCTGGCTCTATAACGATGAATTCTGGCCTTACCGGTCAGCGGTGCAGGCCTTTCGGACCGCGATCTCTGTTGCAGGCGCAGAAAAGCTGATGTGGGGATCGGATTATCCGCGGACCATGACTGCGATCACTTACCGGATGAGTCAGGATTTCCTCCGTGAAAGTCCGGAACTTTCGGATCATGAAAAGGCACTGATTCTCGGCGAAAACGCGAAGAAATTCTACGGATTCCGGGAAATGGAGCCGATCCAAAGAATCAGGCATATGGCAGAAGACTGAATACTTAAGGAGAACAGCATGAGAGACGAACACGAAAACAGGGCAATCGATCTCAAAAACATTAGAATAACGGATGATTTCTGGAAAACGGAGCAGGAGCTGGTGCGGACGGAAGTCATTCCCTACCAGTGGGAAGCCTTAAATGACCGGGTTCCGGGGGCGGCTCCGAGCTTTGCGATGCACAACTTCCGCGCGGCAAAGGCGCTTCGGGCGCGCTCCCATGAGCCGGGATTTACGGCGCCGGTCTTCGGCAAAGTGCCTTTCGAGGTGCTTCCCGAGGACCCGGCGCATCCGGATCCTGGAAAATTTTACGGCTTCCTGTTCCAGGATACCGATTTCTACAAATGGATCGAGGCGGTGGCATATTCGCTGACAGATCATCCGGACCCGGAGCTGCAGAAGACCGCGGACGAGGCGATTACGATTGTCGCCGGTGCCCAGGCGGAAGACGGGTATCTCGACACCTACTATATCCTGAACGGCCGGAATGCGGAGTTCTCAAACCTCCGCGACAACCACGAGCTTTATTGTTTCGGGCATCTCACGGAAGCTGCGGTCGCTTATGCGCAGGCGACGGGGAATTCGGAGCTTCTCGGGGTCGCGGAACGCTGCGCTTCCTACATTTCCTCGAAAATCGGCGCGGAAGAAGGCAAAAAGCACGGTTATCCCGGTCACGAGATCGCCGAGATGGCGCTCGTGCGTCTTTATGAAGAGACCGGAGAAGAAAAATACCTGAATCTCAGCCGCTATTTCATCGATGAGCGCGGCAAAGACCCGAAGTACTTCGGGCTGGAAGGACGGCCGCAGCCGGAGCATGAGAAGCCGAACCCGGTTTTCTCCTACTACCAGGCGCATAAGCCGGTACGGGAGCAGGATGAGGCAATGGGGCATGCGGTCCGGGCGATGTACCTCTACAGCGGCATGGCGGACATCGCGCGGCTCACGGATGACGATGCGCTGAAGGAAGCCTGCCGGAAGCTCTTTTCCAGCGTCAGCCGCGACAAAATGTATGTGACGGGCGGCGTCGGATCGACCCACATCGGCGAAGCCTTCACCTTCCCCTATGACCTGCCGAACGATACCGCCTACACGGAGTCCTGCGCCGCGATCGGCCTGGTGTTCTTCTCGCGCCGGATGCTGGAGATGGAGCCGAAGAGTATCTACGCGGACGTCATGGAGCGCGCTTTGTATAACGGCGTGCTTTCCGGAATCGCCCTCGACGGCAAAAGCTTTTTCTACGTGAATCCGCTCGAGGTCTGGCCCGAGGCGTCTCACCGGGACGCCCGTAAGCTCCATGTAAAAAATGTCCGTCAGAAATGGTTCGGCTGCGCCTGCTGCCCGCCGAATATCGCGCGGCTCCTCGGATCAGTCGGCGCATACGCATATACGGAAAACGAAGACACCCTCTTCACCCACCTCTATATGAGCTCGGAGATCAAAAAACGAGTTGACGATCGGGAAGTCTCCGTGAAACTTTCCGCGGACCGCAGCAGCCCTGTGAAGTGGGATGTAAAGATCCTTGTGGAGAATGCGCCTTCGGACTTCACTCTCGCGCTTCGGATCCCCGGCTGGTGCGGCGGTAAGTATGAACTCTCAGGCGTTCCGGAGAGCGCAGTCTGTAAAAAGGACGGCTATCTCTACGTGAAGAAAGACTGGGCAGACGCTGACGAACTTCAGATCAGTTTCAGCTGCCCGGTGCGCTTTATCCGCTCCGACACCCGGGTTCGCGAAAACAGCGGCAAAATCGCGGTAACGCACGGACCGCTTGTATACTGCCTCGAGGAAAAGGACAATGGCCCTGACCTGAACCTCGTGATGATCGAAAGAGGCACTGAAGCTTCGGAAGTTGTATTTGAAAACGCGGAGATTGCGGGAAGAACGGCGGAAATCCTTCTGGTTCCGGGACTTCGGGAGCAGCCGGTTACTGATCAGGGACTGTATTTTGACGCGGAAGAGAAAACGGATACTTGCACGCCTGTCACGCTCCGCATGATTCCCTATTTCTTTTGGGCGAACCGCGGAGAGAATGAAATGCAGGTGTGGATCCGGAGAGCTTAAAGGAGGCTTCTATGAGCGCTTTACAGGAAACCGTGCTCCAGTTCGGGGAAGGCGGATTTTTACGGGGCTTTGTCGATTATTTTCTGCATCGGATGAATACGCAGGGGACTTACAGAGGAAAGGCAGTCGTTGTCCAGCCGATTGAACGGGGGCTGACCGATGTGCTTTCGGCTCAGGACTGCAGGTATCATCTGTATATCCGCGGAATGGAGAACGGAAAGGCCGTCTCCGAGTGCACGGAAATCCGTTCGATTTCCCGCTGCGTCAATCCCTATGAGGACTACGATGCGTATCTTAAGCTGGCGGAGAACCCGGAGCTTCATTTCATCATTTCCAATACAACGGAAGCGGGCATTGAGTACCTCGGTACCGAAAAGCTTTCGGACCGCCCGCAGAAATCCTTTCCGGCGAAGCTCACGGCTTTTTTGTGGCACAGGTATCAGCTCGGACTTCCGGGCTTCATTCTCCTTCCCTGCGAACTGATCGATCACAATGCGGATTTTCTCAAGGAATATATCCTGAAATACGCGGCGCTCTGGGAACTCCCCGAGGCCTTTTCACGCTGGATTCGCGAGGAAAATTCCTTCTGCAACACCCTCGTCGACCGGATTACCCCGGGCTACCCCCGGGATGATCCGAATCTCCCGGCGCTTGTGGAAGAATGCGGCGGCGACCGGCTGATTGATACGACGGAACCTTTCGCTTTATGGGTCATCGAGGGCGACCACGAGGATGAATTTCCGCTTCAGCGCACGGGACTTCCGGTCGTATGGACTTCGGATGTCTCGCCCTATAAGAAACGGAAGGTCCGGATTCTGAACGGTACACATACCGGAATGGTTCCGGCGGCGCTCCTTTACGGTCTCACAACGGTCGGAGAAGCCATGCGTGATCCCGTGCTTCGTCCCTTTATCGAACGGCTTGTCACAGAGGAAATCCTTCCGGTTCTCGGCGAGCAGAACGGCAACCGGGAATTCGCGGAGTCTGTTTTCGGGCGTTTTGAGAACCCCTTTATCCGGCACCGCCTGCAGTCGATTGCGCTGAATTCGGTCAGCAAGTTTAAGGTACGCGACCTTCCGACGATGCTCGAATACCGGGAGAAATTCGGTAAGAACCCGCCCGGCCTCTGTTTCTCCCTGGCGGCGCTGGTGGCCTTCTACAAAAAAGGTACGCCGGACGACGATCCGGAGGTGACGAGGAGAATGCAGGAGGGCGAATTCCGGGAGCTTCTCAGCGATGCGTCGCTGTTCGGAGAGGACATCTCGGTCTTTTCGGAGGATGCGGAAGCGTTTTACCGGAGGATCATGGACGAACCGAAAGAGACGTGGTTCCGGTTTGTGTAAGGATCTGTCATCCCGAGCAAAGCAGAAGGGTTTTATTTGGGAAGGCAGGCCCTTTCATCACCGGATCTCTCCGCACCGGCCGGAATGACAAAAGAGGTCAGTTATGTATCCTGACAGGCAAACAGCAGAAGAACTGCTGAGAGAAGGCGAAAAGCTGAACCCCGGACCCTGGGGAAATCACAGCCGGATTACGGCGCAGTGCGCAGAACGGATTGCGGCTTTGTCCGGCCTGAACCCGGAGAAGGCTTATGTGCTTGGCCTCCTGCACGACATCGGGAGAAGGTTCGGCAAGCGGCATCTCGGACATGTGTCGGACGGCTATTCCTGCATGATGTCCCTGGGCTATGACGACGTAGCGCGGATCTGCCTCACGCATTCCTTCAACGGAAAACAGATCGAAGACTATGTCGGGAATTTCGACACGACGGAGGAAGAAACCGAACTGATCCGTACGAAGCTTCGGGAAACGGAATTTGACGAGTACGACCGGCTGATCCAGCTCTGCGATGCGATCGCAGGATCCGAAGGCGTCATGGACATCATCGACCGGATGAACGATGTGAAAGCCCGCTATGGCTACTATGATCCTGGAAAATGGGACCGGAATCTGTCGCTGAAGGAATATTTTGAGAAAAAGACAGGCCGGGATCTGTATGAGGTGGTCGGAAGACCCGGAACAATGCCGGCTGTTCAAGAACTGAAAGAGGACTCGCATGAAAAAACTATACCGGATTCACCCTTCCGATAATGTCGCCGTGGATCTTGAGACCGGATTCAAGGAAGCACTCCGAGACATCCCGGCCGGCAGTCCGGTCGTTAAATACGGCAGTCCGATCGGGCACGCGGTGCGGGACATCCATACCGGCGAGCGCGTGCATATCGACAATATGGCCACATCTCTTAAAGAGCATGAGGAATATGAATTCCATGGGGCGTTTTCAGGTGCAGCGGAGCAGGAAGAAGGCAGGAACAACGGGAAGTTCGGCGCCTCCGATGAGGGTGCAGCAAGGAAAATCGCAGACTGGGAAAGCGGCGTCCGAAATGCAGTCCTGAAGAAAGCGCGCACATTTATGGGCTACGCGCGCCTGGACGGACGGGCCGGAACCCGGAACGAACTCTTTATCATTCCGACTGTCGGCTGTGTGAATTCGATCACGGAAAAGCTTGCGGCGGAGTGCGTATTTTCAGACCCGGAAACCGGACGCACAAAACATCCGCTCGCCCTGACGCACCCTTACGGCTGTTCGCAGCTCGGCGGGGATCTTCTGGTGACGCAGCAGATCCTCCGGGGGCTTGCGCTGAACCCAAACGCCGGCGGTGTGCTTGTGGTCGCTCTCGGCTGCGAAAACAACACGATGGAATCTTTCCGGCCGATGCTCGGAGACGCCGATCCCAAACGCATCCGTTTTCTCATCTGTCAGGAAACCGAAGACGAGATCGCCGAAGGAAAGCGTCTGATTGCAGAACTTCTTGCGGAAATGTCCAAAGACCGCCGGGTTCCCTGTCCGTTTTCCGCACTTACGGTCGGCCTTAAGTGCGGCGGATCGGACGGATTCTCCGGAATCACCGCAAACCCGCTTCTCGGCCGATTTACCGACAGATTTACCGCGCTCAGGGGAACCGCGATACTGACGGAAGTCCCTGAGATGTTCGGTGCGGAACGGCTTCTGATGGACCGCGCTTCCTCGCGGGAAGTTTTTGACCAGACCGTCGATCTTATCAACCGCTATAAGGATTATTTTGTCCGCCATGGCCAGACGGTATACGAGAATCCTTCGCCCGGTAATATCGCGGGCGGGATCACGACGCTCGAGGACAAGTCTCTCGGATGCACACAGAAGAGCGGAAGCGGACCGGTGATGGGGGTACTCGGCTACGGCGACCGGATCGGCGGAAACAAGTCAGATCAGCCTTCCGGGCTTTACCTTCTCGAAGGCCCCGGAAACGACATGGCAGCGGTTACGAATCTCGCAGCCGCAGGCTGCAGCCTGATCCTGTTCACGACAGGCAGGGGGACGCCGCTCGGATCCCCGGTGCCTGTTGTGAAAGTCGCATCAAACGCCGGACTTGCGGAACGGAAGCGGAACTGGATCGATTTTGACGCCTCGCCCGCGCTGGAGAATCCCTCGGAGGCAGACACGGATTTCATAGAAGCGGTACGGTCCTTCGCCGAGGGGCAGGAGACCGCAAACGAGCGGAACGGATCGCATGAGATCGCGATATTTAAGGATGGAGTAACATTGTAAATAAAAGTAACGGCGTTTTGTGCGCCGTGGACGAATAAGCTCTTAAATTATTGACGAAAAAGGAGGACTGCAAATGGCACTTGTAACACTGAATTTTGAAAGCCAGTACCTGATGAACAACAACAACGTCGGCATCATTCTGCCGGACTGGCCGCACACCATGCCCGCGAAAGAGTTCTATGAGAGCGGAAAGAAGTACAAGGTTTTGTGGCTTCTTCACGGCACCTTCGGCGACTATTCGGACTGGATCCGGAAATCCATGATCGAGCTCTACGCTTCCGAAAAGGACCTGATTGTCGTGATGCCTTCCGCGATGAACTCAAACTATGCGAACTGGCCCAGTTTCGGTACGGGCTTCAATATGTTCGACTACCTGACGGAAGAACTGATGCCTCTTGTGTACAACTGGTTCCCTGCTTCCGACAAGCGTGAGGACAACTTCATTGCCGGTCTTTCGATGGGCGGACGCGGCACCTGCGTCTATGCCTTCAACCATCCGGAGAAATTCGCCGGATGCGCAATCCTTTCCGCAAATCCGAGCGATTTCAACAGGATGCGGGATTCCGGATCCCCGATGTGGGAACGCATGAAGAAATCCGCGATCAATTTCGAGGGCGGCGAAGAAGAGTTTATCAATTCCTACCAGAATACGGTGAAAGTACTTCGCGATCAGGCTGCGAAGGGGGTGAAGCTTCCTAAGATCTTCATCGGCGCCGGCGAAGAAGACAAGCGGATTATTTCCGAGCTTCCGGATACTCTGGCTCTGTTCAAGGAGCTTGGCATCGATGATGTCGAGGTCTATACCGTTCCCGGTCTCGCGCACGAGTGGCGATACTGGGATCTCGCGATCCAGAAGGCGCTCGATTTCTTCCTGAAATAATTCTGTATAATAGAATCCATGCGTGGTACATGCCGTTTGAACCCGAAAAAAGCGCCTGAGGAAGCAGCCTGTCATCGGCGGAATGCTTCCTTGGCAGCCTGAACAGAAACGGCCGGGCAAATAAAGGATACACGCTGATTGGAAGGATCAATATGAATATACAGATTTTCGGAACAAAGAAAAATGCGGATACCAGAAAAGCGGAGCGCTTCTTTAAGGAGCGAGGCATTCGATTCCAGTCGGTTGATCTCAGGGAAAAGGGTCTCAGTAAAGGCGAATTTCAATCGGTCTGCCAGGCAGTCGGCGGCGTGGATGCATTGATTGATCCATCGTGCAGGGATCAGGATCTGCTGATGCTGCTGCGGTATATCGCTTCGGAGGACAAAGCTCAGAAAATATTAGAGAATCAGTCCGTCCTGAAACAGCCCATTGTCCGGAACGGGAAGCAGGCAACAATCGGATATCAGCCGGATGTATGGAAATCCTGGCAGTAACAGGCCGGGAATCTCAATGTATGTCATACTGAAAACGGAGCCCCCTGCCTGACCTGTCATGAGGACAGTGGCGCCTTGTCGGGGCGTTCCGATGAATCAGGCTGTCTGAAAACACATCAGCCGCCCTCGGAGACGATTCCGGGGCGGCTGATATATTTTCGGACGGCCTGCTTTTGCCGGTATTACTGCATCAGGTTTTCCACTTTGTCGAAACATCCGGCCATCGCATCGATCACCGGTTTTCCTGCGATCACACAGACGGCGGCTTCCGAAAGCGCCTGATCGAGAACCTGGCTGTACGAGGCCAGCGCTTCCTTGTCGGATGCAAGGATTCCGGCGCGCTCCGCTTCCCGGTCCTCGTGGCTCATGCCCCTGAAATACAGGGATGCGGCAAGGCGGCCGGCGGTTCTCGGGGTCAGCAGCGGATCGGTATTCGAGATCGTGCTGATGATGTATTTGTCAACAGCCTCCGAGCCGTCGGCGCAGAAGGCGCGAAGTTCGTCACCGCAGGCTTTGAATGCCGCAAGGCTTCCCGAAGGATTCGGGTCGCGGTAGCTGTAGAAAGCGGTGCTTCCCTGATCGTCTGCCCGGAAGCCTGCTCCGTAAGCGCCGCCCTTAACGCGGATCGTATTCCAGAGATGGTTGAAAGTCAGGTACTGGGAAGCGACTTCCGCCGTGCTTCCCGCAGGCAGTCCGATAGACGAAAGATGGACGGCTTCCGTCGCGAAACCGACCTCAGCCGGGATAATGACCGCGAGATTTTCCTTCGGGAAAGCGGATCTTTCGAGGACCTTTGGTACATCGCCCTTGGGAAGAACCGCAAGAATCGAAGGCAGCAGGCTGTCCGCATAGGCACCCGTGACGGAAATCGTCAGGCGGGATTTTGTAAAAATTTTCGCGCCGAGGGCCTGAAGTTTCTTAAGCACAGGGGCTGAATTTTCGGCGAAATTCCTGTCCAGCGCCTGCAGGAAACGCAGGTAGCGAAGGCCGGAAATGCATTCTGTAACCGCGGCGGCGGGCGTAAAGCAGGAGAGCGCGTGGCGGAAGCCGTACTGGTTTCCGGCGCCGATTACGGACTGTTCCATTCCGAAGCGCATCTGCTTGAGAATATTGCCGATGTACTGCGCGTCGGAGAAATCCGAACTTCCGAGCACTTCTTTGATGATGCGGACGGCGGCATCGGCCTTGTCCCGAAGGAATGAGAGCCGGACGGAAAGGAAATCTTTTTCACGGCCGTCCTGACCTTTCAGCGCGTAGACCACCGGTGCGGCGCCGAAGACGCCGAGGTTCGCTTCGATCTCGGAACGAAGCCCCAGGATGTCGAAATTCTCCGTCGGAAGCTGTGAAAGAAGCGCCGAGTAGAAAGCAATTTCGGGAAGCTCTTCCTGCGGAATATCCGAGAGCGAGAAATGCAGGTCGAGGTAGGTGATCCCGTCGGTATCGTTCGGATGCTCGAGCACCGTTACGCCTTCAAGTTCAAATACATTTTCCTGAAGCCTCGGTACAGAAGCCGGGATGTCGGAAAGAGAGAGCATCGGAAGAGAGGCAATCGCCTCCGGCGAATCCGGCGCGTTCTGGCGTTCCCGAAGCTTTCTGAAGGTATCGATGACCTCCTGCTTTTTCGCATCGTCCCAGTCTTTGGAAGCTTCCCTGGCTCTTGCGGCTTCCGCTTCCGCCTTTTCCTGCCCGAGCGTCCGGGAGGGCACCATGACAAGTCTCGCAAAATGTCTGCTTTCAAGGATTTCCGTGCGGATCAGCTCTTCAAGATACCCTTCTTCCACTTTTTTCCGGAGCTCTTTGAACAGTTCATCGTACAGCAGGTTCTGCATCGGATCGCCGCCATAGAGCCAGGAGTCCAGAGAACTCATCGCGTAGATCAGGCCTTTCGGCATTCCTCCGAAATCCTTCTCGCGGGTTGTGAACTCGAGGTTGTTGATGACCGCGTCGACACGGGTCCGGTCGAGGCCTGATTCTGCGGCTTTTGCGAACACTTCCCGGATTACGCCGAACACTTCATCTTTCTTTTCCAGTGAGGTGTTATCAACCGTGACCGCAAGGAAGGGCTGCAGCAGGCTCTCGCTGTAGGGGACGACAGAAATGTCTTCCGCAAGCTCCCGTTCCAGGATTGCCTTCTTCATCGGCGCTTCGTTGGAACCGGTGAGCACGTTTGAAATGACCGAGAAGGCCATGCTCTTCAGCGTGTCTTTATAGGTTCCGTAGACAAAGCCCTCTGCGAGAAGCACTTTGTTTTCATCGGGATCATCCTCGCCGATTTCATAGGGGATCGTCAGCTCGTCCGGCGTGACAGGCGCCTGGTACGGAATCTCCGCGTCCACATCTATGTGATCAAAATCCCTGAGATATTCGTCGAGCTTTCCGAGTACCGCGCAAAGATCAATGCTTCCGTCAAGGAAAATCCGGGCGTTTGTGGGCGAATAGAAGCGCGCATGGTTTTTGAGGTAGTTTTCATACGTCAGATCCGTGATGAACTCCGGATTTCCGCCAGAATCATAACCGTAGCAGTTGTCGGGGAAGAGAAGCGATGTGAGCTTTTCTTCCTGCACCGAGTCCGGGGAAGCGTAGGCGCCCTTCATTTCATTGAATACGACGCCGTTGAAGCGGGGCGTATCCTCAGGACCGTCCATCTCGAAATGCCAGCCTTCCTGCAGGAAAGCGTGCGGGTCTTTCGCGGACAGAGGATGCAGCACGGCGTCCAGATACACGTCCATCAGGTTCAGAAAGTCCTTGTCATTCCGGGAACTCACGGGGTACATCGTCTTGTCGGGGAAGGTCATCGCGTTGAGGAAGGTCTGAAGCGAGCTCTTGAGAAGCTCAACGAAAGGCTCCTTCACCGGATATTTTTCGGAACCGTTCAGCACCGAATGCTCGAGGATATGGAACACGCCGGTATTGTCCGAAGGGATTGTTTTGAAGCAGATCGAGAAGGTCTTGTTGTCGTCCGCGCGGTCAAGCCATACAAGGTCCGCCCCGTTTTTTTCATATTCCATGCGGACCATCGTGGCTTTAAGCTCCGGCTCTTCGCGGATTTCCCGGACAATAAAGCCGTGGATTCTGTCGTTTACGTTCATAAAAGAAAAATCCTTTCTGTAAAAAGATCGTATGGGCTTATCTTAGCAGATTTCGGGCACGAAATCAACCGGGCTTTATGACAATCCTCGGTTCTCTTTAGAAACATCGCGGAAGAATACGGCTGAATGCGGGAAAAGCATATCGGATTTTGGAATCGGTCCAAAACTCCGGCAGCAGATGACCGGATTTCAGGCGGGGAGACTGATGAAAAGTCAAAGCACGGATCAGAAAACACGGAAGACGTGGAAAGTACCAAAATACAGCATTGAAAAGCGGTGATAATGTGACATTATTACCGCTTGACTTTTTCTGCTTTTCTGATAATATCGGTCATAGAAGCACTGCCGGAAAGCACGGGAAAATATGGTTTCGGCAGGCACAATACATGGGCGAATCCTGAAAGGCAAGACTGCTTTCATGACCGGAAAACTAAAGATTCATAATCCGCTTCGCGCGCTTTACGAAGAAGCGGAACTTCCGCAGGTCATCCGGAGAAGTCTGAACTTCATCCTGATCGGCAATATCTGCGGTGCTCTTCACGGAATTATCTGCGGCGGCGGCACGACAGCCATGGTCGGTCTCGCAACCTCCATGGGGGCGAACGACCTGACTTTTGCGCTTCTTGCGGCAATTCCGCAGGCGGCAGCCCTCATGCAGATTCCTTTCTCGATGCTGGTGAACCGAACGCATAAAAGAAAGAAGTACATGCTGACAATCGGGCTGTTTTCGCGTGCCCTGTGGATTCTGTTCGGGCTGATTCCGTTTGTTGTCCCGAGGGGAACGACGGTTAACTACCAGCTGTTTACACTGCTTTTCCTGCTTGGGATTTCCTCCTGCTGCGGAGCGGTGATTAACCCCTGCTGGTTCCCCTGGCTGTCGGATCTTTCACCCGACAGGATCCGTTCGCGCTGGCTTTCGGTGCGGGACGTCATCATGTCGGTCATCAATATCCTTGCGGGTCTCGGAATCGCATTCCTTCTGGACCATCTGCCGCCGGAAACGAAGTATGTCATCATATTCATCCTCGGCGGTACGATCGGCATGATGGACATGATTTCCTTCGGTTTCTGCAAGGAGGTCTTTTCCACGCCGCCGCAGAAGCTGAAATTCCTGCAGGTGATCGGCGGAATCCTCAAAAACAAGCCCTTCATGCACTTCATGATTTTCTGGACCGTATGGTGCTTTACGGCCAATATGTCCGGTACCTATATGAGTCCCTACTCGATGAATGTCATGGGCCTGAACTTCACCCAGATCATGGTTTTCGGTACGGTCGCTTCCTGCGTCTCCGCGATTTTCACGGTGCAGAGATGGGGTAAGGCGCTGTATCATTTCGGATCCAGGAACGTCATGCTCGTATCCTGCATCGGCGCGGCGGTGACGCCGGCGTTCTACCTCCTGTCAAGCCCGGGCAATATCTGGCCGACGCTTCTGCACAACTTTTTCGGCGCGATGTTCTGGTGCGGCGCAAACCTTTCCGCAAACAACATGCAGCTTTCGATCAGCGCGCCGGAAACGCGGCCTTCGTATATTGCGGTATTCTCCTGTGTGACGGCACTTGCGGGTGTGACGCTCGGGTCTCTGTCCGCCGGCGGACTTCTGCGGGTTTTTGAGGCCTCCGGAATCTTCACCGGATGGTTTGACCGCTACAAGATGCTTTTCCTCCTTGCGACGGTACTGCGTCTTGGTTCGACGCTTTTACTTGTGCCGCGGATGGAAAACGACAGGGATGCGACCCCGAAGGATCTCCTTCGGGCCATCTTCCGGATAAAGAAAAAATGAAGCAAAAGGCGAAAGACAGGTGCTGCGGATGCATTTGCATCCGCAGCACCTGTCTTTCATGCTTCGGGACGGATAGTCCCGGTTGAGCGCCAGGCGAGTTTCTCAGGCAGAGAAATGAGCGGCGCGAAATAAAAACCACCCGCTATGCG
>CACYBV010000117.1 GCA_902772745.1 uncultured Eubacteriales bacterium | reverse complement strand
GATCGGCCAGTCCTGCAACTGCTTTTTCTACGAATGCGGCTACCGCTTCAGCCTGACCGCAGACGGACGCTACAGTCCGTCGCAGGGCCTCCAGGTTCTCCGGGACTATGCGGAAATGTACGGTTTCGGGTCGCCGACGGGTATCGAGACCGTTGAAAATGTTTCGGTCATATCCGAAGACCTCCCCGTTACTTCCGCAATCGGACAGGGCACGCATGCATTCACGACGATTTCTCTCGCGCGTTATGTTACGGCGATTGCCTCCCGCGGAAATGTATATGATTTCAAGCTTCTGACTAAAATCGAGGACCGGGACGGGAACATTCTCCTGTCGCGGTCTCCGGAGATCAAAAGCACGCTTCAGCTTCAGGACACCACCTGGGAACGGATCCATGAAGGCATGTATACGGTCGTGCACGAAGGCGGCTCCCGGTCGACGGACTTCGAGGATCTTCGCTACGATTACGCGGCGAAATCCGGCTCTGCACAGGAAAACCGGCTGCGCCCCGAGCACGGCTGGTACGTATCCTACGGACCTTACAACCACATCGAGTATGCAATGGCGGTACAGATCCCGAACGGTTATTCCTCGGGAAACGCGGCTCTGATCAGCAAAGGCCTCTATGAATTCCTGGAGGGCGATATCACGCTGGAGGATATCCTGAAAGCTTCAGCACAGTCCGGCGGCGTAAACGATATCATGGATTAAACGTCTTTTGATATGCACCGGGAGATAGAAATAAAGAAGGAGAGGGAATGGGAGAAATACTAGCAGTCGTATCCGGAAAAGGCGGCACCGGTGTGTCGACGGTCACAGCGGCGCTCGGGTACGCACTTTCTTCGCGGGGACAGAAAACGCTTCTTCTGGACCTGAATTTCAGGAAATGCGATCTTCCCGTGCTTTTCGGCGCGGAAGAAAAGATCGCCTGGCATCTTCTGGATGTGATCGAAGGAAACTGCAGGATTATCCAGGCGATGATTCCCTGCAGGAAAGATGAGATGCTGTACCTCCTGCCGTCTTCGGCTGCAAGGGATCTCAGACTGATCCAGAAATCAAGTTTCGTCAAACTTGCGGAACTGTTCCGGTCTTCCTTTGATTTCATCCTGCTGGATACGCCGTCGTGGCCCTCCGAAGGCTTTTCCTATGCACTTCAGGCCGCCGACTCGGCGGTGGCCGTTACGGACAGTACGCTGCTTTCGAGAAGAAATACGGAACGCATGCTCCTGCTTCCGGAATTCGATTCCGTGCGTGCGAGCATGATCCTGAACCGGTTTGAACGGAAGTTTCTACGGGACGAAGGACTGCCCGCGCCGGAAGACATCGCCCGCGCGATCGGCGTACCGCTTCTCGGAATCATTCCGGAAAGTACGGATATCCTTCTCTTTTCGGAGCAGGGCAATATTCCGGAAGCACTCAAAAAATCACCGGCAAAATGTTTTGACCGGATTGCGGGAAGGCTCCTCGGGGAAGACATCCCGATCAGCCTGAAACAGTAAGACAGGACAGGAAAGGAACATGGCGAATAAATTCGGCTATCTGAGCGAAACGAAATTCCGGGCCAGAGACATTAATTTCCGGCTGATTGTTTATGCCCTGCTTCTGAGCACAGCCGGCGTGATGGTCGTCCATTCGGCGACCGCGTCCGAGGTTACAAGAACCGTCGTTTCGACGACCGTGAAGCAGGTTATCGGCGTCGGCATCGGCTTTATTGTCATGATCATCCTGGCTTTCATCGATTACCGGAAAATCGTCAAATATTCCTGGGTTTTTCTGCTGATTTCCATCGGAAGCCTGATTTACGTGCGCTTTTTTACCGCCGCGATCTACGGCGCGCGCCGCTGGATCTATGTTCCTTTCTTCGGGACCATCCAGCCTTCGGAGTTCTCGAAACCCGCGCTTCTCCTGTTTCTTGCCTTTGTGCTGTACAAGATCCATGACAGGATTGATAAAGTCTATATTCTGATCCTGTATTTTCTTCTGTGCGCGCCGGTTCTTGTGCTGGTGCTTCTTGAACCGGATCTGTCGACATCGATTGTCCTTGTGCTGATGATCATCACGCTCCTGTTCCTCGCGGGGATCAGCTGGAAATGGATCATCGGCGTTGTTCTGGCGCTGACTCCGCTTGTTGCTTTCTTTTTCATCGCTGTTTATCAGGAAGGCCAGCCGATTCTGTGGAAACTGTTCGAAGAGCATCAGGTGCTCCGGATCAATGCATTTTTCTTTCCGGAGGATTATCCGGGGCAGACCTACCAGCAGAATAATTCCGTTATGGCGATCGGTTCAGGCGGGATTTTCGGGAAAGGCCTCATGACATCTTCGCTGGAATCCGTGAAAAACGGTCAGTTCCTCTCGGAAGAGCAGTGCGATTTTATTTTCGCGGTTGTCGGGGAGGAGCTCGGCTTTGTCGGATGTGCGGCCGTGATCCTTCTGATCGGGCTGATCGTTTTCGAATGCCTCCTGATGGCGAGAAAATGCAAGGACATCGTAGGCCGAGTGATTGCAGGCGGCGCCGCCTGTGCCATCGGCTTCCAGAGCTTTATCAACATTGCGGTCGCGCTGCTTCTCGTGCCGAATACGGGTATCCCGCTTCCCTTTGTCAGCGCCGGGATGAGCTCTCTTCTGAGTTCGTTTATCCTTCTCGGGCTTGCGCTGTCTGTCGGGCTCCGCGGAAGACAGAAAAAGAGGGTGTTTTACTGATGAAAGCCAAAATCCGGACAATTGCAGTCCTGCTTGTATCGGCACTCCTCTTTTTATCTTCGTGCAGAAGCGGGGAGCTGAAATCGGATTACGAGCGGGATGTCCTGCAGAAAATAACGGAAAATCCTGATTCGGAAAACCGCCTTTCTCCGTTCTCCGGGGATCTGTGCGTCATCGACCCGGATCAGCCCTATGACGAAAGCCTGATTCCGGCGCTCTATGCGGGACTCTTCAATGAGACCGAAAAAGAGGTCCTGTATGCGAAAAACGCCTTCGAGCGCATTTATCCGGCCAGCATGACCAAGACGATGACGGCGCTTCTTGTGGCGGAAAACTGCCCGGACCTTTCGGTGATGGTTACCGTGACGGAAGAAATGACGGAAGGCCTGAAAACGGGCAGTTCGCTTGCGGGCCTTCAGCCCGGAGACAGCTACAGCCTGTCGGATCTTCTTTCGGGACTTCTGATTCCTTCGGGAAACGACGCGGCCAATGTCCTTGCATTCCATGTCGGGGGCAGCATCGAAGGATTTGTGAAAATGATGAATGAACGCGCGAAAGAACTCGGAATGCTGAATACGCATTTTGTAAATGCGCACGGGCTTCATGACCGGAACCACTATACATCGGTCTATGATCTTTATCTTCTGATGCGGCAGTTTATTACGCATCCGGAGCTTACGGAAGCGGCCTCGGCGCGCGATGCGACCGCGGCGGCAAAAAAGCCGGACGGATCTTATGAAGTCAGGACCTGGAAATCCGCAAACTCGATATCCCTCGGCTATACAGAGCTTCCGGAAGGCCTGACACTCCTCGCCGCAAAGACCGGCTATACGGTTTCCGCAGGACGCTGCCTCGTGATCGCGGTACGCGGGCCGGACAAATCGGATTACATCGCGGTGATTGCGAAAGCGGAATCCCATGATGCTCTTTATGCACAGACCGTCACGCTGCTGTCGGAGATTCCGGGTACAAAAACGCCCTGAGTCGGACAGTCTTCTGTCCGGAAAGGATATAATGGCACAGGAAGAGAAGGAAAAAATAATCCGTCGTCCGAAACGGCTCCCGATCACTTTTGTCGGGGTTGTATTCGTGCTGATTCTCGTGTACTTTATCGTACAGGGGATTCTTTTCCTTACCCGTAACCGGAACCAGGCTTATAATATCGGAGCGCCGGATTCCGACCGGGCGGCCGGAACTTACCGCGGAATGATTCTCCGGGAGGAAATCTGTGTCGGCGCCGAAGGCAGCGGATATCTTTCATATTACGCGTCCGGCGGAGAAAGGCTGAAAGCCGGAACGCTTGTCCTGACGACGGACGAGAACGGCGGACTGGAGGAAAGACTGCATCTTCTGTACAGCGGCAAGGATGTGCTTCAGCGGGACAGTCTCCGAAGAATCCGGGAGTCGATCACGGACGCGGAGGCGCAGTATGATCCCGTGAATTTCGAAACTGCCCTGTTTGTCCAGACTTCGGTGCGCGCCGCGGTTCTGAACAGGCTTCTTGAAGAAGGACAGAAAAGCGTCGAAAACATTCTTCCTGTGGGAAGTTTTACAGAACAGCGTACACGGGAGAGCGGCTTTTTCCTTCTGTGGGAGGACGGTTACGAAGGGAAAAAGCCGGAAGAGCTCAGGCAATCGGATTTTGATCCGGAGACCTACAGTACCTATCGCCTGCATACCTCCCAGGAAACGGTGAATGCAGGGGATTTCGTCTACAAACTCGCTCCGGAAAACAGCTTTACCATTGTATTCCCGATTTCCGACCAGGATGCGGACCGGCTGCAGGGCAGGAAAAACCTGAGCATCCGGATGGCGGACGGAACGGAAATCCGCGGGGCGTTTTCGATCCGCGAGCTTCAGGACAGGACCCTTGCGGGCGTTCTGCAATTTCAGAAATTCGGCGGGAATTACCTTGATTCACGGTTTCTGGAATTTCAGATCCTCGATACCGAGATTACCGGTTTTAAGATCCCGGAATCCGCGATTGTACGCAAGAATTTCTTTGTTGTCGACCGCGCGTTCGTCACATCAGGCGGGAATTCAAACCAGTACGGGCTCCTTGCGGAAACGGAGAACGGAGCCGAATTCGTTCCGGCGACCGTTTATCTCCGATCGGAGGAAGAGGACTCCTTTATTATCGGCGACGAAAACACGGCCTATGTCTACAGCCCGGAGCTCCAGGCGGGAATGACGGTCATCAATATGGAAGATACGGCGGGACAACAGCGAAGAAGCACGCTCGGGGTAACGACCAGTGTCGAGGGCGTGTTCCAGATCAACCAGGGTTACTGCGTCTTCAAACAGATTCTCAGAGTTTCAAACTCGCTGGATACGGCTTATACGGTGATCCGGTCCGATATGCGCTACGGACTGCAGCCGTACGACAGGATTCTCCTTGACGGGAATGCGGTCGGCGAGAATGATTTTATCTATGAATAAATGTGCGGATTTTTCAGAATTTCCGCGGAGGAAAATACAGGATGTCGGTTACGGAAAACCTTCGGGCGGTTGAAAAAAGAGTGTCGGAAGCGCTGAAGCGCGCCGGGAGGCCGGAGAATTCGGTGACTGTGCTTGCCGTGAGCAAGACGAAACCGGTCTCGGATATCAGGGAACTCCTGCAGGCGGGGCACAGGGATTTCGGCGAGAACTATGTGCAGGAACTGAAAGAAAAAGCGGATCTTCTTCCGGAGGCGCGTTTTCACATGATCGGACACCTGCAGCGGAATAAAGTGAAGCAGACCGTCGGCCGGGCTGTCATGATTCACTCCGTTGATTCGCTGCGGCTCGCAGAGGAAATATCGAAAGAATCCGTGAAGCAGGGAGTAGTGACGGATATCCTGATGGAAATCAACGGCGGGAACGAAGAGAGCAAATTCGGCTATGATTTTTCCGAAGCTCTGGATGCGGCGGCGGAAATCGTCCGCCTTCCGGGAATCAGGCTCCGGGGACTGATGTGCGTCGCGCCCTTTGTCGACGATCCGGAGAAAAACCGGCCGATTTTCCGAAAAATGTATCAATTAGCAGTTGACATCAGAAGTAAAAACGCGGATAATACAGATATGAATGTGTTGTCTATGGGGATGACCGGCGACTTTGAAATCGCAGTCGAGGAAGGCGCGACGATTGTTCGTGTCGGGACCGCGATCTTTGGCGAAAGAAGCCGAAAGGCCTTTCAGGAACTGACTTTTGCCGAATAAATTACAATAGGAGAGCATGAAGATGGGCGTTGTTGATAACTTTTTGAAAAAGATGAAGATGGTCAACGAAGAAGATGACTACGACGACTATGACGACTACGACGACTACGATGAGGACGAGGAAATTCTTCCCAGAAAAAAGCCCGAGAAACAGAAAAAATCGCGGGTGAAAGAACGTGCGCGTGATGATGAACTGGATGATTTCGATGATTTCGAAGAGAAAGTTACGGCTTCCGTCGAAAGAAAACCCGCGCCGAAGAAAGCCTCCTATACCCAGAGCTCCTATGCGGGATCCGGTTCCTCATACAGTCAGCAGAACCGCCAGAATGTGGTCGGAATGAACCGCGGCGGCGGCGCAGGCCCTGAGGTATGTATGATCATGCCCAGAAGCTTTGACGACGCGAATACGATCGCGGAGCTCCTTCTGCAGCGGAAAGCCGTTGTCCTGAATCTTGAGGGCATCGATATGTCCGCAGCCCAGCGCATCATCGACTTTGCATCCGGCGCCTGCTATACAGTCGGCGGAAACCTCCAGAAGATCAGCAAAAAGATCTTCATTGTTGTTCCGCAGAATATGAATCTCTCCGGTGATTTCGACGAACTGATGGGAGACATGGTCGACCTGTCGGCCCTTGCAGGAAGCATGTAAACGATGAAGCCGGAGCGAAAGTGACGGCTCCGGTTCCCGTAAGAAACTTAAGAAGAGTTTAAGGGGAGCGGTATACCAGATCCACTCCCCTTAATATTTCGGGTTTTCGTAAAAAACGCAAAATCCGAAAAGGAGCCATATGAAAAATAATGCTGTAAAATACGGTGTCTTCTCAGTCGGTACCGCACTTCTCGTTTTTCTGGACCGGATCACCAAGATCTGGGCAGTTAATCACCTGAAGGATCAGCCGGCGATTGAGCTGTGGCCCGGCGTGTTCGAACTGCAGTATCTCGAGAACAACGGAATGGCTTTCGGGATGCTCCAGAACGGACAGGTTTTTTTCTATATCATGACTGCAGTTATCCTTCTCGTGATGCTGTATCTTCTGTACCGGACGCCGCTGAAGAAGAGATTCCTTCCGATGCTGATTGTGCTGATCATGATGACCGGCGGCGCTGTCGGAAACCTGATTGACCGGATTGCCACGAAATACGTCGTGGATTTTCTGTCCTTTACGCTGATCAGTTTTCCGATTTTCAATGTTGCGGATACCTTTGTCACTCTGAGTTCAATTGCGCTGTTTATACTGCTTGTTTTCGTTTATAAGGATGAGGAATTTACGGAAATTTACGGTTTCCGGAAGAAAAACGCGGCAAAAAGCCCGGTGAAGGAAAAAAAGGAAGCAGACGGCGAAAAGAGCCCGGAGGGGCGTGAAGAGGCCGAAGATGAGTGATCTCTCCCCGGCTTCCGCTCGCGAAATGCTGCTTGCGGACGCCGATGCAATTGATTTACGGCTGGATCTCTGGCTTTCGGAAGCTTTCCCAGAGAAGAGCCGCTCCTTTTTCCAGAAACTGATCCGGGACGGCCGGGTTACGGTGAACGATCTTCCTGTAAAACCGTCGTATCTTCTCCGGGAAGAAGACCGGGTAGAGGTGGACTTTCCGGAACCGGCGGTTCCAGAGATCCTTCCCGAAAACATTCCTCTGAGCATTGTCTATGAGGATGATGACGTGATTCTTGTCAATAAACCGAAAGGCATGGTTGTGCATCCGGCGCCGGGGCATTTTTCCGGAACGCTTGTGAATGCGCTTCTGTTTCACTGCAAAGACCTTTCGGGGATCAACGGGGTGCTGCGGCCGGGCATCGTGCACCGGATCGACCGGGACACGACGGGCATTGTGATCGCCTGCAAAAATGACCGCGCGCATCAGATCATTTCGGAACAGCTTTCGGCTCATACGATTTCACGGCGCTATCACGCGATCGTTTGCGGGAACCTGAAGGACGATGAAGGTACGGTGGACCTTCCGATCGGACGGGACCCGAAGGACCGGAAGAAGATGGGCATCGATCCGAAAAACGGGAAAAACGCTGTGACGCATTTCCGGGTGCTGGAACGCTTCGGCGATTATACTTCGGTCGAATGCCGGCTTGAAACCGGACGGACGCACCAGATCCGGGTCCATATGGCGCATATCCGCCATCCGCTTCTCGGGGATGCCGTTTATGGATCCGGGAAGTCCCGCTTTCAGACGGAAGGACAGTGCCTGAACGCATATCTTCTGGGATTTACGCATCCCGGAAGCGGCGAATATATGGAATTTCAGGTTCCGGACCCGCCTTATTATGAAAAAATTCTGAAATCTCTGAGAAGCCGTTGATAAATTGAAAATTATTTGTTATAATACTGCTGTCCTGGGGTGTACGATATTCCCGCTATTTTGAACCTACATGACATAATACGGGATTCCTATATCGCATGGCGGATGTCAGGCCTCATCTTTTATCAGTG
>CACYBV010000116.1 GCA_902772745.1 uncultured Eubacteriales bacterium | reverse complement strand
TTTAAGTGGCGTTGATGCCCGGGTCTTGCGCAATGGGATGCTGTGAACCGTGTCAGGTTGGGGACAAAGCAGCACTA
The DNA here is from genome assembly GCA_902772745.1 of uncultured Eubacteriales bacterium. Classification (GTDB taxonomy): domain Bacteria; phylum Bacillota; class Clostridia; order Lachnospirales; family Lachnospiraceae; genus UBA1267. The sequence goes on along the minus strand of CACYBV010000116.1, from coordinate 12,476 downwards.
AGCAGATTTTCTCATGTGACGCGAGGGTGCCTTGGTTGAGTTAACTGGAACGGTAACGCTTGGAAGTGTCTGTTCGAAGTGCCGCGCACGGTTTTTCTATGCGAGTATGCGGACGCGAAGTCCTGCGGATATGCCTTCCCCTTCAGAGACCTGGAAGCGTCTCCGAAGGGGAAGGCATATCCGCAGGACTTCGCTGTGTATCGCTGCTCCGGCCTGGAATTCCCCGGTCTCATGAACTGCAGTGATTTTCGCTTGCTATTCAGGACGGCAGATGCTATGATGGATGCGACGGGGAATATCCAAAAAAGGAGGAAAAACCGATGATCAGAGTTGCCATGATCGGCTGCGGGGATATTTCGGGAATCTATCTTCGAAACCTGACCAATACTTTCCGGGAAGTGGAGCTTATCGGCGTCTGTGACCTGATCCCCGAGAAGGCAAAAAAGGCGCAGGATTATGTGGCCGGTGAAATCGAAAAAGGCGCAAAAGTGCCGCTTCCGAAGATTTATGAGAAGGATGCGGATGCAGCGGCCGATCCCGATGTCGACGTGATCCTGAACCTGACGAGACCGTATCAGCATTACGGGGTCACGAAGCTGGGGCTTCTTCAGGGAAAGCATGTGTATTCGGAGAAACCGCTTGCCGTGGATATGGAGGAAGCGGACGAACTGGTTGCGATCGCGAAGGAGAAAAACCTGTATCTCGGCGGTGCGCCGGACACCTTCATGGGCGCGGGGATCCAGACCTGCAGGATGCTCATTGACCGGGGGTTCATCGGCGATGTGGTCGGTGCGAATGTTTCGATGATCTGCCACGGACACGAGACCTGGCATCCGGACCCGCAGTTCTATTATCAGCGGGGCGGCGGCCCGATGCTTGATATGGGGCCTTATTATGTGACGGCACTTGTGAACCTTCTCGGCGAAGCGACGGCGCTAACCGGCATGACAAAAAAGAGTTTCGCGACCCGGACCATCACTTCAAAGCCGCATTACGGCGAAGTCGTTCCGGTCGATGTGGACACCTATCTTATGGGCAATATACTCTTCTCGAACGGCGCGGTGGCATCCATTTTCACGACCTTTGACGTGTATTACAGGAAACAGGCGCATTTTGAAGTGTACGGTACGGAAGGGACGCTCGTCGTTCCCGATCCGAATACCTTCGGCGGCCCCATTTACCTGTATCGGCCGGAAAATGACAGCTTCGGGCCGACATCGGATCCGGCGCTTCGGCCTTCCGAGATGAATCCCTATCCCGGGTTCAAGGAAGTTCCGCTGATGTTTGATTATAAGGAAAACTCCAGGGGACTGGGACTCGCGGATATGTGCAGGGCCATCGAGACCGGCAGAAACTGGCGGGCCAATTACCGGCAGCAGCATCATGTGCTGGAGATCCTGACCGGCTTCTCGAAAGCATCCGACAGCCGAAGCTTTTATGAAATGAAGACGAAATTCGAGCGTGCGGAAGCCATGAAGCGGAACCCGATGCATGGGATTCTGGACTGAGGGATACCGGTGAAGAGACGGGATCCCATGGCGCCCTTCCGGCCGCTCGGAATGACAGAACGCAGAAATAACAGCCCAGGAGGCAGAAAGGACATTATATGATGAAAGCTTGTTATACCGGCTGGACATGGATTAAATCACGGGAACGGGACCAGGCGGTCGCGCAGCTTGAGGATTCCTTCCGCGAGCTGAAGTACTTAGGCTACGACTATGTGGAGAATTTCGCCTTCATCGCGGATTTCTTCGAGTCGCCCGATGAACTGAAGGAAATCCTGAAGAAATACGACCTGAACCTCTGCAATCTCTACGGCCACTTTACTTTTGATGAAGAGGCGATGATTGAGAACGCCAGGAAACAGATCGACTTCCTCGCGGGCGTCGGCGCGAAGTGGTTCAACTGCCAGAACGGCGGCTTCGGAGACAACGGCCCCTCGGAGCGGCCGACGAACCCCGAGATGGTGGCCAGCATGGCCCGGATCGCGAATGCGGTCGGCAAATATGCAAAAGAGCGCGGCGTGACCCTGACCTTCCATCCGCACTACGGAACCTGCATTTTCTCCGAGTCGGACATCGACCTGTTTGCGGAGATGACCGATCCGGAATACGTCAGCTTCTGCATCGATACAGCGCATACGACGCTTGCCGGAATGAATCCCGCGGAACTGATCAGAAAGCTTGGGAAACGCGTGCAGTTCATGCACCTGAAGGATGTGGATACCTATGAGCTTGCCCGCGCCGAGGGCAGGGCGAAAATGGCCACTTTCCGCGCGCTTGGTCACGGCACCGTAGACTTCAAGGCTGTGAAGGCCGCCCTTGAGGAGCAGGGCTACGACGGAATCCTGTGCGTGGAACTGGACCGGCCGGAACTCAACAACTTCCACTCGGCGGAAGTCTCCAGAATCTACCTCAGGGATGTGCTGGGGATCTGATAAACCCGGTAATCCAAAAACCGCGGGGACAGGTGTTTTGGCTTTCTGCAGCCAGAACACCTGTCCCCGCGTCTTCCAGAAATTTTCCCGAGACTACTTGATTTTAGAGGGTGAGTTCAGTATAATATGCTCAGTATGTAAAGTGGGGGAACTGTGCCCCTTTTAATGAGTGTTAGTGAGTGATATGGAGGAATCTATATGGTACGGGTTGGAATGCTGACATCAGGCGGCGACTGCCAGAGCCTGAATGCGACGATGCGCGGCATCGGCAAGGGACTTTTTAACTACTACGGAGACGGGGTGGAAATCATCGGTTTCCTCGAGGGCTACAGAGGCCTGATGTACAACGAGTACAAAAAGCTGACGCCCCGGGACTTCTCCGGTATTCTTGACGAAGGCGGAACCATCCTGGGCACTTCCCGCCAGCCGTTCAAGATGATGCGCGTCATCGAGGACGGATTTGACAAGGTCGCTGCAATGAAGCGGACCTACAAGGCACACAAGCTGGACTGCCTCTGCGTTCTCGGCGGCAACGGATCACAGAAGACATCGGCGCTTCTGAAGGAAGAGGGCCTGAACGTGCTCGGACTTCCCAAGACCATCGACAACGACCTCTGGGGCACCGACATGACCTTCGGATTCCAGAGCGCGCTCAACATCGCAACCGAGGCGATTGACTGTATCCATACGACGGCAGCTTCCCACGGACGCGTATTCATTATTGAAGTCATGGGCCATAAGGTCGGCGAGCTGACGCTGCACGCAGGCGTTGCAGGCGGCGCTGATATTATCCTGATCCCGGAAATTCCGTACCACATCGACGCGGTGTGCAAGGCGATCCAGAAACGTGAGGAAGAAGGCAAGAACTTCACGATCATCGCAATGGCGGAAGGCGCGATCAACACAGACGAAGCCAAAATGAAGAAGAAAGAAGTCGAGAAGAAGCATGCGGAACTGCCCGCTTCCTTCGAGCTTGCCGCAAGGATCCAGGAGCTCACGGGCTGCGAAGCGCGTGTGACGGTTCCCGGACACACCCAGCGCGGCGGACGTCCCTGCCCCTACGACCGTGTTCTTTCCACGAGACTCGGCGCAGCGGCGGCGATGATGATCGAGAAAGGCAAATTCGGATATCTTGTCGGTATCCACAACAACGAAATCACGCCGGTTCCTTTGGAGGACATCGCGGGCAAGCTGAAAATGGTCGATCCGAAGTCCGATATCATTAAGCAGATCCGCTCCATCGGCATCAGCTTCGGCGACGAATAAGAGGAATTCTAAATGGCTTATACCGCTCTTTACAGAAAATGGCGGCCGCTTAAGTTCTCCGAGGTGCGCGGTCAGGACCATATTGTAAAGACTCTGAAAAACCAGCTTTTGTCGAACCGTATCGGACATGCGTACCTGTTCTCCGGAACCAGGGGCACAGGAAAGACGACTGTTGCCAAGATCTTTGCACGGGCGGTGAACTGCGAACATCCCAGAGAGGACGGATCGCCCTGCAATGAATGCGCTTCCTGCCGCGCCGTACTGTCCGGCGCTTCGGTTAATGTGGTGGAGATTGATGCGGCGTCAAACAACGGCGTCGACAACATCCGGGAAATCCGCGAAGAGGTCAGATACCGTCCTACGGAGGGCCGTTACCGCGTCTATATCATCGACGAGGTGCATATGCTCTCCGCGGGCGCTTTCAATGCGCTCTTAAAGACCCTGGAGGAGCCGCCGGAATATGTGATTTTTATTCTCGCGACCACCGAGGTGCAGCGGATACCGATCACGATTCTGTCAAGATGTCAGCGCTACGATTTCCGCAGGCTTTCGATTGAAGAGCTGAAGACCCAGATCTCGGACATCCTCGCGGCCGAAGGGATCGATGCGGAACCCGAAGCGGTTTCCTATATCGCGCGGCGGGCGGACGGATCCTCGCGCGACGCGCTGTCGATTCTCGAGCAGTGCCTGTCGCTGTTTTACGGGGAGAAGCTCCAGTATGAACGCGTTCTGGATACGCTCGGCGTATCGGACCAGTCCGTTTTCTCCGGACTTCTCCGGAAGGTGATCCGCTATGATGTCCGGGGTGTTGTGGAGGAGGTGGACGATCTCCTTTCAAAAGGACGCGAACTTTCACAGTTTGTAACGGATTTTACCTGGTACCTAAGAAACATCATGCTGATCCAGTCGGACAACCCCGGCGAGGATGTCCTCGGGATTTCCCGGGACAATCTGATTCGGATGAAAGAAGAAGCAGAGGGCATGGAGCTTCCGCAGGTCATGCGTTATATCCGCATCCTCGGGGAGACATCGAACCAGATGCGGCTCGCTTCCGGGAAACGCGTGCTTCTCGAGATTGCGCTTCTTAAAATGATGCAGCCCGCGACGGAGACGGACCTTTCGTCGCTTATTGACCGGGTCCGGAAACTCGAAGACCGGATCGGTATGCAGGGCGGAGAAATCCCGGTTCCGACGGTGAATGCCGACACCGGAAAGCCGGCCGCTCCGGCTTCCGTTCCCGGAACATCCTTTACAGCACCGCCGAGGCAGGAAATCACGGTTTCCGAGGCGGACTACCAGGACTGCATGCTCGTCTCCTCGGAATGGGACGAGATCGTATCCGGACTTTCACGGCTTCTTCGCTCTTATCTTCAGGGCACGAAAGTCAGCGTTTCCAGGGAAGGCGGGCTGAATATCCTTTTCCGGAACGGATTCAACTGCAGTGTGATCGAAAAGAAAGAGCGGGCGGAAGAACTGCAGGCAATCCTCAGGAAACGCTTCAGCAAAGATTTTACAATCCGTTTCAGTACGCTGAAACAGAATGAACCCGAGCCGAAACTGGTGCTCGGACCCAGAATTCCCGGCATCGATATGGATATCGAAATGCCGGAAGAGGAGGAATGATTATGGCAAAAGGACGCGGCGGATACGGCGGATTTTCGCAGATGCCGGGCAACTACTCAAACCTGATGAAACAGGCGCAGCGGATGCAGCGCGAAATGCAGGAAAAACAGGAAGCGCTGGAGCAGTCGGAATTCACGGCGGCAACAGGCGGCGGCGCGGTTTCCGTGACCATGAACGGAAAGCGCGAAATGATTGATCTGACGATCAGCCCGGATGCGGTGGATCCCGATGATGTGGAAATGCTTCAGGACCTGGTGATTTCGGCGGTGAATGAAGTCCTCCGGAAGATCGACGCCGCAAACGAGGAGAACATGTCAAAGCTTACCGGCGGGCTGGGCGGACTCGGCGGACTGTTCTGAAAAACCGGCGCCGGCGCACGGAAAACGCAAAACGGACGCGTTTTCCGAAAGGATAAAATATGGACTACTACGGAACAGAAGTGAGCCGGCTGATCGAATCGCTTTCGGGGCTTCCCGGGATCGGTACGAAAACCGCGCAGCGTCTGGCTTTTCATATCATCAATATGCCGGTGGAAGAAGCGGAGTCTCTGGCCGGGTCGATTGTAAACGCACGAAAAAATGTGCGTTACTGCAGGGAATGCTTCACACTCACGGACAGCGAGCTGTGCCCGATCTGTGCCTCGAAAAGCCGCGACCACCGGACCATCATGGCGGTGGAAACGACGCGGGACCTCGCAGCCTACGAAAAGACCGGCAAATACAACGGTGTATATCACGTGCTTCACGGCGCGATCAGCCCGATGCTCGGCATCGGCCCCGGCGATATAAAGCTTAAGGAACTCCTCCAGCGGCTTCAGGGAGACGTCAGGGAGCTGATCATCGCGACGAACAACAGTCTTGAAGGCGAAACGACGGCGATGTATATCTCAAAACTTGTGAAACCCGCAGGCATCAAAGTGACGAGGATCGCGAGCGGCGTCCCCGTGGGCGGAGATTTGGAGTATATCGACGAGGTGACGCTCCTTCGGGCGCTTGAAGGACGCACGGAATTATAAACTTCTGAAAAATACGGGACTACGGACAGGAGCAGTTTATGAACAAGCAGGAATTTCAGCGCAGGCTTGATGAAGTCGAAACGCTGATTGCGGACGGAAAATATGCTGAGGCGGTGACGGAATGTGACCTTCTGAACCTGGATCTTCTGGATCAGCCGAGAGTATTGCAGAACATTGCGAAAGCATATGAAAAATGCAGGAGGTATGCGGACGCGGAGGACCTTCTTCTTCTCGCGCGCGAATTTGCCCCGAAAAGCCGCGGTATTCTTTTCCACCTCTGCTCCGTATCCATCAAGGCCGGAGAGCTTGAAGAGGCGCACCGGTATTATGAGGAATTTGAAAAGCGGGCGAAATACGATACGCAGCGCTTTGTCCTGCAGTACCGGATTGCGAAGGCCGAGAACCAGTCGGATGAAGTACTGATGAAGATCCTCGACAACTTCCGCAAGGAAGAGCCGGACGACCGGTGGATGTTCGAGCTGGCACGCCTGCAGGCGAAGAACGGTCTCCTCGAGGAGAGCCGCAGCACCTGTGAGGACATTGATCTCTGGTTCAATTCCGGCAAATATGTCAGCATGGCGCATGAACTCCTCGCACAGCTCAAGGGCGAGGCTTATGTGCCTGAAGACGCCGAGGAGGCACAGGAAACTCCGGAAAAACAGGAAACCCCGGAACCACAGGAAACAAAGAAGGAAATCGAAAAAAAAGCGGAGCCTGCGGAGGAAAAACCCCGGGAGAGGAGCGAGTTTCAGCCCTTTCGCGGCGCGTCGGAAGAGGAAATCCTGAAACAGGAGACCCGCGAAATCCCGACGATGAATATTCAGCGCGAATCGGAGGAAATTCCGCCGATCGATTATGACTTTTCCGGCATTTCGGACATGATCGACGAGATCCAGGCCGAAAAGAAGGAGCAGGAACGCATACAGAGCAGTATTGCTCCGGAAGATACGGCCGCATCGGAAAATCCTGCGGAAGTCACAAAAGAGCAGGAGGCGGAAGAGTTCGATGCAGAACGGGACGCCCTGGAATACGGTGACACGCGGGTATACCCTGTAGACGAGGTCGTGTTCCCGGAAGTCCCTGCGGCGGAAGATCCCGCGGAAGACGCTGCTGATGCGGTGCCTGAGATTATTGAAGCGGAAAGCGCTGAAGACGCGGAGGAAGCAATTGATTTCGTCGAGAAAATCCGGCCGGCCCTGAATCCCGCGCGGGAGGCGGCGCTAGAGATGCTTCGGGAACGGGAAAACCAGGCGGTGCAGGAAGAGCGCAGGATTATTTTCGCCGAGGACCTGGTTCTTGAGGACAACATCGGAAAGCCTGCGGAAGAAGAAATCCCGGCCGAAGAAAGTCCGGACGAAGGAACTTCGGAAAATCTGTTCTTTGCCGAGCCCGGTCCGGAGCAGGATGAAGAAGACCATACCGAGAAGCTTTCGGATACGGAACCTCCTGTACCGGATTTCACCGAGGCGCCGGACGAGCATGTTGTGTTCCGCGTGGAGCGCGAAAACAAACCCGCGGTCAACCCGGATACCGGGATGCTTCCGATTACCGAGGAAGAAGACGACAGGGATATTGCAAATCCGATTTTCATCGATTTTCCGGATGAAGTAAAGGCGGATCCGGAGACAGAAGCTCAGAAGCCTGCGGAAGAAAACCAGAAACAGGACCTCGGGCTCTATATTGCGCCTGCAGAGGAGGAAGAACCGGAGTCTTCCGATGATGCCGAAGAAGCGGAGCAGCCGGCAGCGGTTTCTGATCCGCATGTCAGTTTTGACGATACGGATGAGGATATTCCGCAGAAGAGCTTCCGTGAGAACGCACAGGCTCAGATCGACGCACTGGAGCTCGGATTCGACCAGCCGATCGAGGAACAGGACGATGTGGAATTCATCGTTTCCACGATCGCGAAACGCAAGGAAGACGAGAAGCTTTTCGGCAACCTTCCGCTGGATCCGCCGGTCAGCGAGTCGCTGTGGCATTTCATCGTTTTCGGTGAAACCAACACGCTTTCTTTAGACTGCGCGCGGGAACACATGAAGGAGATTTCAAACCTGATTCCCAACTGTCCCGGCCGCATGCTCAAGATTAATTCGGACCGGATCGGCAACGCCAACATCATCAATTCCATTGACCGGTTCTTAGGAAGCATGGTCGTGGTGGAACAGGCCGGCTCTCTTTCGGACCAGCAGCTCAGGGATTTCGCCAAGATCCTGGACCGGGACGACCGCTCGCTTCTCGTGGTATTTACGGATACCAGGAATGATGTGATCGAAATGTTCCGGCGCGTTCCGGAGCTGGCAGAATCTTTTACCGCAGTATTCGAAGGGAAGATCCTGAATGCGAGAGACCTCGTGAATACGGCAAAAGAATATCTTTATTCGCAGGGCGCGAAGTTCTCCCGGGAAGCGGATTCCGTGGTATATGAGAAGGCGCGCGAGCTTCTTGGGGCAAAGAAGGGATATTATAAGAGCGATATGCGCGAATACGCGGAGAAAGCGCTCGCGCAGGCGGAAAAGGGCGGATTTCTGGGACTGTCCGGCGGAAAAGTGGACCGTGACGGTTATCTGATTGTAACAGACAAACATCTGAGGAAGGCAACGCGCGCATGAACTGGCTGCTGATTGCTGTTATAGCGCTTATGTTTATCATGGCCGTGGTGGGACTTCACCGCGGCTTTGTTAAGACGGTATATCCGTTTCTCGCGATGGTGCTCACGATTGTGATCCTCATCTTCATTGCCCCGTATCTACGGAACTTTCTGATGAAGCATACTGAGATCGACGAGCGGATCGAGGAGAAGATCGGTACTGCGCTCCGCTCGGAGCTGACGCCTGAAAAACCCCTTTCAGAACAGCTGGACCAGCTGCCGCTTCCGAAAAGCCTGGTGGAGTCCGTCAGTAAATCTGTGGACGAAGCCGCAGAAAATTCACTGGATACGGTGGTCCATGCCATCTCTTCACGCCTTACGGGGATTGTGATTACGGCAATGGTTTACGTCGGCGGTTTTGTCATTATCTATATCCTGCTGCTCCTTTTCGGACGGCTTTTGAAGCTTGCGGCAAAACTTCCCGTTCTGAAGCAGGCGGACAAAATCCTGGGCCTCGTTCTTGGCCTTCTGATGGCCTTCCTTCTTACGAATCTCTTCTTCATCCTTCTGACCTGCTTTGTCCACACCCCGTTTGGCCAGAAGATGATGCGGATGATCAGGGAAAGCAGCATCCTGAACTTCCTCTGGGATATGAACTTCCTCACACGGTTTTTCTGAGGACCCTGACGGAATTCCTGAAGAAAACATGTGAAAAACAGGGCTTTTTTCGCCGTTTAAGCCCGGAACCTGTCAAGACATCATCTTTGCACCGAAATTAATAAAACCGATATAAAACGGCAATGGAGGCAAATATGAAATCTGCTTATCCGGACACCAAAAAAACACCGAAAGCTCCGAAAACACGCAGGCTGAAAGCCTGGATGATTATTATTCCGGCTGCGGCGCTCCTTCTGTCATTTGTGGCTGCTGCATTCGCATTTCTTATGTATCAGCTGTCCGTCATGGACCTGACAGTCAGCAGCCGCTCCCTGGAAAAAGACAAAAATTTCAGTATTTATTATGTTCCGGAAGACTTTAAAGGCTTTTCCGGCGATGTTTCGGGCAAGAATTACCTCGTGAAACGTGTCAGGTATTCTATACAGAATCCGGAAGGCGGTATTGCGGATGAAGGCGAAGTGGATGTTGAAGACGGGCAATTCCAGATCAGGAAACCGGGCATGTTCTATGGAAGCAATACGCTTGTCGTGACCATGGACTGCTGGTTCGGATACAGGAAGGAAGCCAGACTGGAGTTCGTCAATGACGAGGAAGCATTCTTCCTGAATTCAAAGCCGGATTTCGAGGACAAGGACGGTGACGGGCTGATCGGATATGTGGAGGAAATGATCGGAACCGATCCGCACAACACGGATACCGACGCGGACGGACTGACGGATTATGAGGAATACGCGCTGACGGGAACCGATCCTCTGAAAAAGTCCACCGCAAATGACGGCATATCGGACAGTGAGCGCGACAGTGACGGCGACGGCCTCGGAAACCGCGCGGATATTGACACCGGTACGGATCCTGCATGCTTTGATACCGACGGCGACGGCCTTTCGGACGGAGCGGAAGTCAGCGAACACAAAACCGATCCGATGATGATCGACACGGATGGAGACCTCGCCTCCGACGGATGGGAAGTCGCGCACGGGACCGATCCGCTCGTTTCGGATGAACAGTTTGAATGCGAAACCCGGACGGTCAGTCCTTCGGGACTTTCGGCATCGGCGGCGGTCCGGGGATCCGGGCGGCCCGAGAGCCTTTCCATCGAACCCGCGGTGATCCCGGGGCTTCTCGACGAGAGCATGGAAGGCTATGTCGGGAGCGCCTTTGATTTTTCCTACAGCGGCGATATAGAGAAGGCAGTCATCGGGCTTGAATTTGATCCCGCTAAAACCGCCGGATCGGACCTTGTGATCTGCTGGTTTGACGAAGATGCACAGCAGCTTGTACCGATCGCAACAAGGATCGAGGACAACATGGCGTATGCCTATGTGACGCATTTCTCCCGCTATATCCTTCTCGACCGGAACCTGATCACCGAAGTGATCCAGGAAGATATCCTCTCGGAAGAGGATATTGAAGAAATCCAGATCAGCATTGCCTTTGTTATAGACCGTTCCCAGAGTATGGACCAGAACGACCCGGAGTATCTGAGAATCCGGATCGGCCAGACCTACATTGAAAAGATGCGGAGCGGCAAGGATGAGGCGGCGGTTGTCCAGTTCGCCGGACAGGCGGAAACAGTAGTCCCGATGACAAACGATCTCAAGATGTGCAGCAATACGATGGACGACATCCGCAATGACAGCGGAGACGGATGCAGCGGCTCGAGCGGAACCAACGGATCCGCCGGTATCCGGAACGGTCTCGATGAACTGAAAAATGCCGCGAAAGACAGTACAAAATACATGATTTTCCTGACGGACGGCGAGGACAACGCGTACGCCTATGATTACGGAGAACTCGAGCAGGAAGCAGTTTCGATGGGCGTCACGATTTTCACGATCGGCATGGGAGACGCGAACGAAGAGTCCCTGAAAGCCATCGCGGAGGCCACCGGCGGACGCTATTATCATGCTTCCGCGACAGATTTTGAAACAGACGGCGTACTCTCGCTGGACGAGGTTTTTGAGGATATCGAAGAGGAAACGATCGATGTGATTGCCGATACCAACGGGGACGGGATCACGGACTACCATACCCGCCTGATCTGCGACGGAATCCTCCGTACCGGAACAGGCTCCAATCCTTTCGGATCGCTGAGTTATGAAGACATCCAGAACTCCGGCCCGGACCGCGATGGAGACGGACTGAAGAACGGAGAAGAGATTGAAATTGTTCAGACGGATACGATGATCTATCTCTATTATCATTCTTCGCCGGTTATGGAGGACACCGATCTGGACGGATACTTTGACGGCGAGGATTCGCGGCCTCTCGCATGGGATGTCGGCGACCGGGACCTCGCGGTATTCGCCTCCCTCTGTTATGAGGACGCAGAACCTTTCATCGGCCGCATGTATTCCGCTGCCGACATACGGGGCAGCCGGAGTAAGAATGCTACGGAAAAGGAACAGAGCGAGTATTACTATTTCCTGGATTATGCGTCAATTGGGGAAAACGGGGCTGACCGCGGGATCGCGGAACACTTTGTCATTACCGACTACACGGATACTTTTGTGCTGATGGACAGCTTCAGCATGACGGTATATAAGAGCGGGGACAGCGTGGTGCTTGCATACCGCGGGACCAATGAGGATATCGAGTGGCTGGACGACATTCTCTGCTACGGACTCTGCAATTATCACAGCCAGGAAATGATCGCGGAAGCCTACGCCAGAAAAGTTGCGTTCAATTTCCCGGACTGCAAGGTCTATATTACGGGACATTCCCTCGGAGGGTACCTCGCGCAGATCGGTGCGGCGGAGATGATCGAGTGGGGCAAGGAACCGGAACGCGTGGCATATTTCAACGGTATCGGCATGAACTTTACCGACCACAGCGGACTCACGAACTATGTGACCCAGGGCGTTTTCGAA
>CACYBV010000115.1 GCA_902772745.1 uncultured Eubacteriales bacterium | reverse complement strand
CAGCAGGGACCGAACTGCGCGCCGCTGACGGCAAAGAATATATAAATCTCTCCGCCGATTTCGTGAATTTCCGGCGCCCAGAAGGTCTGGATCAGGCCGGCTTCTTCATCGACATCCAGGATTTTGTGCATCGGTATATCATCCGAAAGAAGCGCCGAAACGGTATCCGCTTCCCGAATATAGATACCGATGTCATTTTCATTGTCATTCGTGAAAATATAGTACCATTTCCCGCTGTGCCTGTAGAACACCGGGTCCGCAAGGCCGGAAGCTTTCGGGAAGGGAAGCAGCGCTTTCCCCGGTTCGGCATTCCAGAAGGCAAGCGCATTCTGTGCCTCCTCTTCCGACAACACCGCCGGCTGAAGGACGGACGAACCCGCTTTTTGATCCCTTCCGTTTTCCGCGGAATCCGAGGCATCTTCCGCATCCTTGACTTCTTCAAAGCGGATCAGGTCCTCTGAGCGCCAGTACAGGAACTTCCGCTCCGGCTCCGGATCCCCCTTTTCCTCCGTCCGGAGCGCCCGGATGAGGAATTTCCTGTCCGCCGTCCGGAAAATCTCCGGATTCCGCACCGCCTTCGGGACAATCGTCCCCTCTGCGCTGATCTCTCCCCGCGCAAACAGAATCCCGTAGCCGCGGTTCAGTTCGGTCTGTTTTCCCGATTCATCCTGCAGGGCAAAATGCACCGCTCCTGCAAGTCCCGCAGGATAATACCGCTCATCGATTGCCTTTGTGAAAACCTGCACCTGATACTTCATCCTACTCCCTCCTGATACATTTTCGGCGGACAGGGGCTTTTTTAGAGAAGTCTTCTGTCCTTCAAAAGACGGAAACAGCTTCCGACTGCCGGTCCGACATAAGGGACAGGCACCGGCAGTCAAGCGAATGTCCGATACCTGTCCCCATATGTCACAACTGCGGTCTGGAAGCTGTTTCCATGTTATTACCCGACATCTTCGTCGGAATACTGCAGCTTATATAATTCATAATATGCCCCGCGCTTCTCGAGGAGCTCGAAGTGGTTGCCCTGCTCGACAATCTCGCCGTGGTTGATGACGATGATCTTGTCGGAGTGCTGGATCGTACTGAGCCGGTGCGCGACGACAAGCATCGTTCCGATGTTCATCATCTTCTCCATCGAATTCTGGATCAGCTGCTCGGTCTCGGTATCGATGTTCGCGGTCGCCTCGTCCAGGATCATGACATCCGGCTTGTGAATGATCGTCCGCGCAAAGGAAAGAAGCTGTCTCTGGCCTGCGGAGAAGTTGTTGCCGCGCTCGCGCACCTCTTCGTCGAGGCCCTGGGGAAGCCGGTCAATGAAATGGTCCGCATTCACGTAGCGGCAGGCTTCCATGATCTCGTCATCTGTAAAGCCCTCCTCACGAAGCACGATATTCGACCGGATCGTCCCCGCGAAGAGGAAGACGTCCTGCAGCATCTGTCCGAAATGCTTCCTTAAGGACTGCATTTTGATGTGTCGGATGTCGATGCCGTCGACGAGGATCTGGCCTTTCTGAATATCGTAGTTCCGGCATACGAGGGACAGGATCGTCGTCTTTCCGGCGCCGGTTGCACCGACAAAAGCCACGGTTTCTTTCGGGTTGATGTGGAAGCTGATGTCCTTTAAGATCCATTCGTCCTTTTCATAGGCGAACCATACATTCTTAAATTCAATCTCGCCCCGTACATGCTGAAGCTCAATCGCGTCCGGCTCATCCTTCACCTCGGGCTCCATATCCATGATCGAGAAATCCTTCTCCGCAGACGCCATCGCCGACTGCAGCCAGTTGAAGGTTTCCGCCAGGTTCTGGATCGGGTTGAAGAACTTCGAAATATACATGTAGAAGCTTACGAGGACGCCGGATGTGATCGTCTGTCCCATAAAGGTCGTATCCTGGATATAGCCTTTGCCGCCAAGATACAAAAGCAGCATCACCGAGCTGATATACAGCATATAAACGACCGGCCGGAACACGCTGAAGACCAGGATTTCCTGACGGCGCGCCCGGGCAAGCTTCACATTTTTCTCGCGGAATTCGCCGAGCTTCTTTTCCTCGTTGTTGAAAATCTGCGTGATCTTAATGCCCGACAGGTTTTCCGAAAGGAAGGTGTTGATATCGGTCGTTCCGTCCTTGACACGGCGGTATGCGCGGCGAGAGAACTTCCGGAAGATCAGCGTAAACAGTACGATGAATGGCACGAAGCAGGTCACCATCAGCGTCAGCTCGTAATTCAGCATCAGCATGGCCGCAAAGACGCCGATAATCACGAGCGTGTTCCGGATCAGGTTTACAAGAATGTTCGTAAACATCATCGAGATCGCGTTCGTATCGTTGCATTCACGCGTCACGAGTTTTCCGACCGGGATGTGATTCAGCTGATCATGCGAAAGGCTTTCTATGTGCGTGAACAGGTCCTGGCGGATCGCGGTCAGGATCTTCTGGCCGACTTTCTGCAGCTGGATCGCCTGAATATAGTTTCCGACCAGGGAAACGATCAGGATGCCCGCGTACAAAAAGACCATCCGGAGAAGCTGGGGCATCTCGAATTTGTCCTTGACCAGTTCCTCAATCGAGCCTACAAGCCGCGGGGAAATGATATCATAGGCAATCGCGAGAATCAGCACCGCGAAGATCAGGATGTAGTTCTTCCAGTAGGGCTTCGCGTATCTCAGGAGTCGGCGGACAATTTCCGAATCCTTCATGTTCCGTTCAAAGCCGAAGGCTTCTTTTTTGTCCTTCATCGTCGCAAAGGCGATGATGAAAACCGTGGCAAGGATGCTGACGATGGCACCCACAAGGAGCAGGGGATAGTATTCTCTCATGTCAGCTGCGCTCCTTTCTCTCATCCTCCAGCCGCTGCAGCTCCACCATTTCGGCGTAGCGCGGGCAGCGTCCGATGAGTTCATGATGGGAGCCGACGTCGACTACTTCGCCGTCCTCGATGTAAATGATCTTGTCCATGTGCTCGATCGTCGTGATGCGGTGGGCGATCAGGATCGTCGTCTTGCCGGCGCGTTCCTTGCGGAGGTTCTCGAGAATCGTATGCTCGGTCTTGGTGTCGACCGCCGAAACCGAATCGTCAAGGATCAGGATTTCCGCGTTCTTCATCAAGGCGCGCGCGATCGAAATCCGCTGTTTCTGACCACCGGAAACCGTCACGCCGCGCTCTCCGAGCACCGTCTTGTAGCGTTCCGGGAATTCCATGATATTGTCATGCACACCGGCCATCTCCGCAGCGTGCTCAATCGACACCTCGTCGTCCGCATCCGCAAAGGCAAAGGCGATATTCGCTCCGATCGTCTCCGAGAAAAGGAAATTGTCCTGCGGTACATAGGCGATATGCGAACGAAGCTCGCGGATCGGGATTGAATTGACATCCATGCCATCGACAAAAATCGTTCCGTCCGGTACATTGTAGGTCCGCGCGATGAGATCCACAATCGTGGTCTTTCCGGTACCGGTCTTGCCGATCAGGCCGACGTTCTCGCCGGCTTTGATCGAGAAGCTGACGTTTTTCAGCACCTCAAGGTCCGTTCCCGGAAAGGCAAAGCTCAGATTCCGGAATTCGATATCTCCGCGGATCGCAGGATGCATGGAAGGATCATGCGCCGCGACCTTTTCCTCAACAGCTTCGCTGTCATGGACATCGATCTTTGCATCCAGAAGCTCGCTGATGCGCTTCAGGCTGGCCTTGCCTCTTGCGTGCATCTCAATCAGCATCGAGACCGCCATGATCGGCCAGACGATCGAGGTGAAATAGCCAATGAATTCGATCATTTCGCCGGCGTTGAAAACGCCTTTGTAAACGAGGTATCCGCCGTAGCCGAGAATGACGCAGATGACCGATTCGATGAAAAGCGTTACGGAAATGTGCATCAGCGTGGACATCCGGACGAAAGCCACATTTACGCGCTCGTTTTCCTTATTGAGCTTGCGGAAAGCGAGAAGTTCCTTCGTTTCCTTCGCGAATGCCTTGATGACCGCAATACCCGAGAAGGATTCCTGCGAGAAATCCGACAGATTGGAGAAGGCCTGCTGGCGCTCTTCCCACTTTTTGGACATCCTGCGTCCGACCGTCATCGCACCGACGAACAAAAAAGCCATCGGAATCATCGAAAAAGCGGTCAGGGTCCAGTTCATGCGGAACATTTTGATAAATGCGAGGCTGCCCATGAAGGATGCGTCCAGGAACATCAGAATCCCGTTGCCGTAGCAGTCCTGCACGGTCTCGAGATCGTTTGTGAACAGGGACATCAGATTGCCGACCTTGTTCACCTGGTAATACTGCTGCGACAGATCCTTGCAGTGATCAAACATCCGGTCGCGAAGGTCCCGCTCGACGCGGATCGCCGCGCCGAAGAAGCCGACGCGCCACAAAAAGCGTCCGCCCACAATCATCACAATTACAATGATCAGCGGCAGGCAGACCTTGTCGAGAAGTACATCCAAAGTAAACGGAACTTCCGCGCCGCTGACTTCCGTCATGCCGCTGTTCATACCGTTTACGACCATCCGGTAATACTCCGGAACCTTCAGCTGCGCGAAGTCGACCGCGATAAGCGCGGCGATTCCAATCAGCAGCATCCAGCCATACCTGATATAATACCTGTTGATGTGTTTTCCGAAAATCAAATCAGTTTTCCCCCTTTGAAGACGCGGAAAATCTGGTAAAAACACGTTCCCGCAGCCCGTCCCGACGCCCGCGTCCGCGCCGTGTCTGACCGCATGTTACAGACAATGATAGCAGTATAGGGGGGAAAAAACAAGACCGGAAAAATGACAGTTTTTATGGGAAATTGGCGGAATTTACTGGTAAAAAGTGAAGTGGCGGAGTTTCACAAAGCGTCCCGGAATCATTCCGGGACGCTTTGCACAGTATTGGGTTAAGATCTGGTTATCGTCTCAGTCCGTAATCAGACTTTAGGCTGCACCGCGTTTTTCTTCGCCGCCTGCCGTTCCAGCTCCTGATTGTATTCCGCCCGAAGTTTTTCCACGTCCACGTTCAGAGGATCGTACTCTCCTTCCCAGCAAATGGCGGCATTCGGGTTGAAGCCCTTCAGGCTGTTCTTCTCCTCCACACTGACGTTCAGGTTTATATCCTCCGGATTGCCGGGAACAATCTCCTGCTCATTTTCCGTGTTTTTGATTCCGCCCTTCCGATGCGGCGGCTCTTTCTTCGTGCCTTCCTTCAGGAGATCCTTTCTCGAATCAGAGCCTGTGTACTTTTTCGCGATTTCCCTGACCGAGGGATCGGTTTTATACTGGATATACTTCTGCATGAACTGCTTGCGGTCAATCACAACAATCGAACCGTCAGCCTTGCTTCCTTCGACGACTCCATCTTTGAAATATTCGTCGACCTGCTTTTTGGGCATGTGGTACATCTGGCACTCCGAAAGCGCCAGGATACGTGCGACATCTACTTCAGATCATCGAAAAGCTCATCCTCGCTGATCCCTTTCTCCGCTGCGGCCTCTTTCAGAAGCTGGAAGACCGTCTTCCCGTTTGGTGCAGATTCCCGCAGCGCGTCCGGCAAAAGATACACGGCTGAAAGGCCCTGTTTTCTCTTTTTCCTCACAGATTCCGGGAGATTCTCCTTTACATACAATTGAGCCGGATACAGGTCTTTTCCTGTCGCCTTTTCCTTTTCGACAAGCTTGTCGATGAAAGCCTTGTCTCTCTTGAAATTCCCGAACATCGCGTCCATCCCCCGAATAGCCCGGATCATATCCGCATAAGCCTTCGGATATGCTTTCAGCGGCGGTGTTTTCCCATCATTCTGCTTTCCGTAGTCTTCGTGAATCTGCTGAATCCCGAATGCTTCCGCAAAAGTTTTCGACATGATAAGAGAATCCAGTCTTGCTTTGGGCTCTGAGAGTCGGGTGAGCAGATGGGGGTGTGTGTAAGTTCCTGAAATTTCGAATCAATGACTTCCGGACTTGGTTTCGGCATTATTTTGTCTCCTGATATTGTTTGATACGTGTATTATACCCTCCGTTGTCCAGCAAATGTCCTACAAATTTCAAAATTTCGGCAGAAAAAACTTGTTTCGGCGCTGCGCCGGCATTATACTGGAATCATCAAACTGAAACGCAGGGAGGAACAGCAAGATGGGAAATCTTAAAAATCTGGATGCTTTTCTTGATTATGCGGTCAACGAACGCGGCATTGCAGGCGCGGGGCTTCGGGTTTATCAGGGGACGGACTGCCTCTACGACAAGTGCCTGGGTTATGCGGACGCGGAAAACAAAAAGCCATTCCGGCCGGATACGATCTGCCAGCTCGCTTCGATGACCAAATGCATCGCTGTCGCGGCGGCGATGCAGCTTTACGAAAAGGGCAAATTCCTGCTGACGGATCCTGTGGAATACTAT
>CACYBV010000114.1 GCA_902772745.1 uncultured Eubacteriales bacterium | reverse complement strand
GAGCTCCACGGGAAAGCGCGTCATGACTTCCAGCTCCTCGCCGGGCGTTTCGCTGAAGCAGGAAGGCATCAGCTATATTGCCGGCGCGGACCTGCCGGCGCTGATCGTGAATGTCCAGCGCGGCGGCCCGGGCCTCGGTGGCATCCAGCCCTCGCAGTCCGATTATTTCCAGGCCACGAAGGGCGGCGGACACGGGGACTATCATCTGATCGTCCTGACCCCGGCATCCGTACAGGAAATGGCGGATTTGACGGCGCTCGCATTTGACCTTGCGGACAAATACCGCATGCCTTCGATGCTCCTTGCGGACGGAACACTCGGCCAGATGATGGAGCCTGTGGAACTTCCGGAGGAAGAGCCGCACCTCATTGAAAAGCCCTGGGCTGTAACGGGAACAAAATGCGCGCGTGAGCATAATATCGTCAACTCCCTGTACCTTGTGCCGGAAGTGCTTGAGAAGTCCAACGAGGACCGTTTCGAGCGCTACAGAAAGATTGAGGAAGAGGAAGTCCGTTACGAAGAATATATGATGGAAGATGCGGAGTACTGCCTTGTCGCCTTCGGCATCGCGGCGCGTGTTGCGAAAAACGCGGTCGTAGCGCTCCGGGAACAGGGCATCAAAGCCGGCCTGATCCGTCCGATCACAGTCTGGCCTTTCCCGAAGAAAGTCATCCGCGAAGCTGCGGACAGGGTGAAAGCATTTGTCTCTGTCGAGCTTTCGATGGGCCAGATGATCGAAGATGTGAAGCTCGCATCGGAGTGCCGGAAGCCCGTGTATCTGTGCAGCCGTTCGGGCGGCATGATCCCGGATCCGGAGCAGATCATTGAACTTGTGAAGAATGTGGAAGGAGGGATGTAATCATGGCAGTTGTATTTCAGAAACCTCACGCACTGACCGATAAGGAACTGCATTACTGCCCGGGCTGCACCCACGGCATCATTCACCGTCTGGTCGCGGAAGCGATCGACAGCCTTCAGATCGAAGGCGAAACGATCGGCGTCGCGCCGGTTGGCTGCGCAGTCATGGCCTATGACTATTTCCGCTGCGATATGGTGGAAGCCGCGCACGGAAGAGCGCCGGCTGTGGCGACGGGGCTCAAGCGTTCTCTTCCCGACAATATCATTTTCACCTATCAGGGCGACGGCGATCTTGCCTCAATCGGCATGGCGGAAATCGTCCACGCGGCGACGAGAAACGAAAACATCACCGTGATTTTCGTTAACAACGCGATCTACGGCATGACCGGCGGACAGATGGCGCCGACGACGCTTCCCGGACAGGTCACCCAGACCTCTCCCTACGGCAGAGACGTCGCGACCGCAGGCTATCCGATCAAGGTCTGCGAGCTGCTTTCCGCACTTGACGCGCCGAGCTATATCGCGCGTGTCGCAGTCAATAACGTGAAAAACGTCCGGAACGCCAAGAAAGTCATCGAGAAGGCATTCAAAAACCAGATCGAAAAGAAGGGCTTCTCCCTGGTGGAAGTGGTCTCATCCTGTC
The DNA here is from genome assembly GCA_902772745.1 of uncultured Eubacteriales bacterium. Classification (GTDB taxonomy): domain Bacteria; phylum Bacillota; class Clostridia; order Lachnospirales; family Lachnospiraceae; genus UBA1267. Next base: position 6,615 of record CACYBV010000114.1, on the reverse strand, counting down.
CGACAAACTGGGGTATGACGCCGCAGAAGGCGCTGCAGTGGGTGGAAGACAAGATGATCCCGTATTACCCCTTAGGCGTATACCGCGACAAGACGGAAGAGGAGGGCTGATTATGACGACACAGATCTTAATCGCCGGATTTGGCGGACAGGGCGTGCTTTTTGCCGGAAAGCTTCTCGCTTACAAGGGCCTCGTGGACGGAAAACACCTGAGCTGGCTCCCGAGTTACGGCCCGGAAATGCGCGGCGGCACCGCAAACTGCAGTGTCATCATCTCGGACGACCCGATCGGCTCCCCAATCGTTTCCCATCCGGACGTGCTGATCGCGATGAACCTTCCGTCTCTCGAAAAGTATGAGAATACCGTGGTTCCGGGCGGAATCATTCTCGTCGAATCCACACTGATCGAGAAGAAAGTCGCACGTGACGACGTCAGGGTGTTCTATGTGCCCGCGACGCGCATGGCACAGGAAATGGGCGCGCCGACTTTGGCGAACATGATCATGACTGGAAAACTGATCCGTGAGTGCGATGCCGTCAACGACGGACACATCGAGGAAACCCTGCACAAGGTCGTATCGGCCCGTCACCAGGACCTCTTCGACATCAATAAAAAAGCCATCCAGGCCGGTATGGATCTGGAAGGATGATTATGGCAGAGCCGTCCCGAGACAGATGCTTCGGACGGCTCTGTTCTCTGTATTCTGCCTGACGGACTGCGGCGCTTTCTCCGGAAGTCTGCTGCAGCTGCTATATGGAATCCGCACCCAAAGGGCAGCGCCTTCCAGGCATCAGTTTTCAAGGAGGAGATATCATGAAAATCGGCGCACAGTTGTACACGGTCCGACAATACATGCAGGATGAAAAGGGAATCTCCGCATCCCTCGCGAAAATCGCGGCCATCGGTTTCCGCTATGTCCAGGTATCGGGAACCGGCCCTTATGACCCGGCGTGGCTGAAGCTGGAACTCGACAGAAACGGTCTTGAATGCGTCATTACGCATACAAACCAGGAGCGGATGATCCGGGAGCCCGATGCGGTAGCGGCGGACCATGAAATCCTCGGTACAAAGTACATCGGAATCGGGATGTATGATATCAAAAAGGTCGGTATCGAAGGTTTTATCGAACGTTTCAAACCAGTCGCGGAGTGCTTTAAAGCGCAGGGAAAACTGCTGATGTATCACAACCATGACCTGGAATTTGAGAAGATGAACGGAATACTGATTCTTGATCAGATCCTGCAGGCTTTCCCCGCGGACGAACTGGGCATCACGCTGGATACTTTCTGGGTGCAGGCAGGTGGCGGAGATCCGGCCTGGTGGCTTAGAAAGCTTCGTGGCCGAACTCCCTGCATCCACCTGAAGGATATGGGTTTTCGTTCCGATCCGGAACTGGGCATCGGCGTCGGGCGGGGCCGCATCATGCTCCCGGTCGGCGAAGGCAATATGAACAACGAAGCGATTATTGCAGCCGCACTTGAGAACGGGGCGGAGTACGCCCTGATTGAGCAGGATGACTGCGGCGGCGATGATCCCTTTGACTGCCTCGCGCGTTCGCTTCGGTACCTGAAATCATTAGGTCTTGAGGCATAAGAGAATTTGATCCAAACGGACCAGGGAGGGAAAATAAAATGGAAAAAATCAGACTCGGCATCATCGGCTACGGCAACATGGGGACGGGCCACGCAAAAAATATCATCGAAGGCAAATGCCCTGAAATTGAGCTTGCGGCAGTTGCGGACATCAATCCCGACCGTCTGAAAGCCGCAAAGGAAGAACTTCCGGAAACAACAGCCCTTTTTGCGGACGCGGAAAAGATGATGGACAGCGGACTGATTGATGCGGTTCATATCGCGATTCCGCATTACGACCATCCGCGCTACGCAATTATGGGACTCGGAAAAGGCCTGCATGTCATGGTCGAGAAGCCTGCAGGCGTATACACAAAGCAGGTCCGGGAGATGAATGCGGAGGCGGAGAAGCATCCGGAGCTGACTTTCGGAATGATGTTCAACCAGCGCACGAACTGTGTCTACCGCAAGATGAAGGAACTCGTCGGAAACGGGACGATCGGCGATCTGAAGCGCGTGAACTGGATCATCACCGACTGGTACCGCACTCAGAGTTACTATGATTCCGGCGCCTGGCGCGCGACCTGGTCCGGAGAAGGGGGCGGCGTCCTTCTGAACCAGTGCCCGCACCAGCTGGACCTGTTCCAGTGGATCTGCGGTCTACCGGTCCTCGTGGATGCGCATCTGCAGTTCGGCAAATGGCACGACATCGAAGTTGAGGACGACGTCACGGCTTATGTGGAATTCGAAAACGGCGCGACCGGCTGCTTCATTACGACGACCGGCGACGCGCCCGGCACGAACCGCTTTGAAGTCACCGGAACGAAGGGCACGCTGATCTGCGAAAACGACAAACTGATCCTGAAAAAGCTCGAAGTCGACGAGCGCGAATGGTGCAGGACCGAGAAGCGCGGATTCGCTGCGCCTCCCGTAACGGTCTCCGAAGTGGAAACCGACGGGAAGAACGAGCAGCATTCGGGCGTCCTGAATGCCTTTGCCGCACACATTCTCCGCGGGGAACCGCTGGTTGCGGGCGGAGAAGAGGGCATCCGCGGGCTGACGCTTTCAAACGCGATGCACCTTTCCTCCTTCCTCGGGCATCCGGTTCGGATTCCCTTTGACGAGGAGCTGTATTATGAGGAGCTGATGAAGCGGGTCGCGACTTCCAGAAGGAAGACCAATGTCGTCGCGAATGTGGAGCGGCAGTAAACACATTCCTGCGGATCATCCTGTTTTTTACTGTATTTTGATTTAGGAGAATTATTGATATGCCGGGAGAAGGAAGGACCAACGCTGCAATCAACATACCGGAAAGGCAGCTTCGCCGTGAACTTCTGGAACAGCTGCGTCTTGAAGAAGAAGGGAAAAGCATTGAAGGATATGCGGAGTACCTTCAGAAGATCATTACGCTGGACCAGATGATGGAGAACATGAGCGTCCGCGACCAGTGGGGCATCACGAAACCCATGGACGATACGATGAAGGAAGAACTGCAGAACGCTATCCTGGATACTGCGATGGCGGGCGAGCGCTATATGAAAAATGTCCGTAATGCAAAGAAAAAGGAAACGGTCGGAATCCCGAACGTGGTCAGCAAACTGCAGGGGCTCCTTTCCGGCGACCTGCAGATTTTGGAGAACTATGACCCGTCGATGAACCTGAGTCTGCCGCAGCTTCTGGAAAATTCACGCTCAAAAACACTGCTTCTGGGAAGCAATGAAATGGACAGGATCGGAGGCGCGCAGAATTCACGCATCCCTCTGAGCATTGAAACTGCGGACGGAAAAAAACACAGCGGAGTCTATACCAGGGCAACTTATGCGGATACGCTGGCAAAGCTCAAATATGCGGTAAAAAGAGCGCGTGACAGCGAGGAATGTACGGACGAGGGCAGAAAGCAGCTCGACCAGCTGTTTGACAAAATGCGCGCGTTTGTGAAGAAAAACGCTCCCCAAAATGCCGAAGCCAGCGACACCCTGCAGTTCCTGTATGTAATTGAACAGTTCTCGACTGCAAGGAGCAGACACTCATATTTTGATGTGATGTCGTTTGCCACGGAAATGGGCATCGATTTAAATGAAGTCGGGTGGGGGAATTTCAGGGACCTCGGCATTGATTTTACGGAGATACTGGATTCAACGCAGGATTCGATCAACGCAGTCAGTCTGCGCCTTCAGGAAGGATCACGCGTCGATTCCAGAAGCAGCGCCATGAGCGCGGTCGCCCAGCTCTTCGGCCGCTCGAATCTGCTGGCGCGTTCCTCCAACATGCGCTTTGTCGATAAAAAAGGCCGCACGCAGGAAGGGACCATCATGGAATTCAGTGACGGACTGGACCTGAACCGGGAGTACGATTATTTCAAACAGATCAGCGACGATCCGTTTTCAGGACCGGATACGGACAGGCTTCTCAAGCAGCTCGCGGATCTGCAGGTGATCGACTATATCTGCGGAAATATCGACAGGCACGCCGGAAATATGATGTATCTTACGGACGACAACGGAAAGATTATCGGAGTTCAGGGGATCGACAACGACAGTTCCTTCGCGAACCGCTACTTCGGAAAAGAGAATTACAACTCGCTGGTTGGTACGGACAATATGAACTGCATCACCAGGAGCATGGCGGATAAGATTCTCGGGATGACGCCTGCCATGCTGAAGTTTACTCTGCGCGGAAGGGGACTTTCCGAAAATGAATTAAGCTATTCGGTACGTCGTCTGACGGATCTTCAGAGAGCGATTAAAAAGGGCAGAGATCATTATAAGGATCATCCGAAGATCGACGAAAAAACCAAAAAACCCTTTGACAAGGGCTTCATCCGGATCGTATCGGACGAGGAGTTCAAGGCGCTGAATTTTGAAAAGATGTCTGCTGAAGAAGATCAGGCAAATATCTTCAGCGAGGTGTCCAACCATGTTGAAAGACGGCTGCAGAACGCCCGGGGATATGGTTACAATTATGATCCCGAAGCGAAGAAAAACGCGCAGAAGAAAGAGCTCAAAACACTGAAAACGGAAGGACAGACCTATACCGGCCGGAATCTCCTGAACTCCGTAAAAGGCGCATCGGAGCTTGTGAAAAAAGACGATTTCGATATCGACAGTCTGACCAACAGCAAACACGGCAGCTCGCCGGAATTCGATGCGATGTCGGATGCGGCAAAGGAACTCGCACGGCTTGAACATGAACTCGCGGAAGAGATGCAGAGGCGGCAGCAAAGCGGACAGCTGCACTTCTCAGCGGTTGAATACAACCGGCTCCAGGCCCCGCTTGAAGAAGCGAGAAACAGGCTCATAGATAAGACTGAAATCTATCTCTTGAAGAAAATGAAGGAGCGGAATGCCTCGGAAATGGAGACACTCGTCGGTAAAAATTCATATGAGCGGGCGCGGATTGAGCATGCCAAGAAACTTTATCTGTTTGCGGAAAGTCATAAAGTTCCGGCAGCCGTTCCAGACAGCGTTCTCAAAATGAAAACCGGAGAAGGGCTGGAACTTCGGGTCAACACCGAGATGTCCGTTGAAGAGGAGGCGATCGCCGCGAAGAAAATGCTGGATGCGATTCATAAAGAGCATGGGCTGGAAGCGCCCGAAAAGTTCAAAAACGCGACGGGAGAACAGCTGAATGATGCGATAAAAAAAGCACAGAAAAAGCAAAATCCCGCGCCTGAAATTTCCGGTCCGGAGGCATGAAGCAGAGCGGAAATTGGGATATTGAGAAGCATAACGCTTGCACAGGACCGAACTTTGTGCTATGATGAATCTAATAAAATTATGACCGGCATACAATTACAAGGAGAGAAAATGCCATGAAAATGCGTAAATTCGGAAAACTCGGCATCGAATCGTCCGCGTTCGGCCTCGGATGCATGCGCTTCACCAGCAAGGTGGTGGACGGAGAAACGATTGTAGACGAAAAGAAAGCAATTGACATCATCAGGACCGCGATCGACGGCGGAACTACCTATATGGATACCGCGTATGTGTACCTTGGCGGAAAGTCTGAAGTGGTGCTTGGAAAGGCGCTTCAGGACGGCTACCGCGACAAGGTGACGATCGCGACCAAGATTCCTGTGGACCGCGTAAAGGAACCGGCGGATATCGACCGGATCCTCAATGAAGAACTGACGAGACTTCAGACCGACCACATCGATTTCTGGCTGATGCACGGCATCAACAAGGAAAAGTGGGAGTACGCCAAGACGGTCGGACTTCCGGAGCGTTTTATCGAACTCCAGCAGGAAGGGAAGATCCGCTACAAATGCTTCAGTTTCCACGGCCCCTATGAAGAATTTGAGTACATCATCAAGGACTACGACTGGGATATGTGCCAGATTCAGTACAACTTCATGGACGTCGAAAACCAGGCAGGAACGAAGGGACTGGAGCTTGCCGGATCTCTCGGAATCCCGGTAGTCATTATGGAAGGCCTTCTAGGCGGGCGCCTTGCCAAGGCTCCGGACAATGTCCAGGCGGTTTACGACGCGTTCCCCGTGAAGAGAAGCCCCGTGGAATGGGCGTTCCGGTGGCTGTGCAACCATCCGGAAGTCGGGACGGTGCTTTCAGGCTGCACGGAAGTGGAGCAGGTCGAAGACAACCTCCGGATCTTTGATACGGTGGAGCCTGGCATCATGGACGATGCAGAACTGAAGCTGATGGACGACATCCGTGCGGCCTACAAGAGCCGTACCCGTGTCGGCTGCACCGGCTGCAGATACTGCATGCCCTGCCCGGGCGGCCTGGATATCCCCGGTATTTTCGCGGCCTGGAACGAGAGTACGCTTTACAACACCAATCCGAAGGACAACTGGGGCCTGCAGCGGATTCTGAGAGAAGGCCACGGACCTGAAAACTGCCTGCAGTGCGGTGCCTGTGAGGCGGCCTGCCCGCAGAGCCTGCCGATCATCGAACTGATGCAGGAAGCGGTCGCTGAACTCGAGTAAACTTTGCCGGAAGCTCTCATTCCGGAAAACCTTCCGATATGGGATTCCTCCGCTCCGGCCTTCGGCTTCCGGTCGGAATGGCGCGTTCTGCCATCCCGG
>CACYBV010000113.1 GCA_902772745.1 uncultured Eubacteriales bacterium | reverse complement strand
TCGAGCTGCTGGACAAGCTGGATATCGAAGTGTTCATCTACATCGGCGGCAACGATTCGATGGATACGATCCGGAAGCTGTATGACTATTCGCTTCTCACAGGCGCCCGCCAGAAATTCGTCGGCTGCCCCAAGACCATCGACAACGACCTTGCGATCACCGACCATACCCCGGGCTTCGGAAGCGCCGCGAAATATATCGCCACCTCCACCAAAGAAATTATCTGTGACGCTCTCGGCTTCTCCTATCAGAAGAAGAACGTCATCATCGAGGAGATCATGGGCCGGAACGCCGGCTGGCTCACAGGCGCTGCTGCCCTCTCTACCGGTGAGGACTGCGATGGTCCGGACCTGATCTACCTGCCGGAGGTTCCGTTTGATGTAAAGAAGTTTGTTCAGAGCGTGAAGGCCCTTCTCGAGAAAAAGGACGTCGTTGTGGCAGTCGTCTCCGAAGGCATCCGTACCAAGGAAGGCAAGTATATCTGCGAATTCACTTCGGGTTCCGAGACCAAGGACGCGTTCGGCCACATCCAGATGACCGGCACCGCTTCATATCTCGCGGAAGTCATCCATCAGGAAGTCGGCTGCAAGACCCGTGCCGTCGAGCTTTCCACCCTGCAGCGTGCGGCTGCGCACCTCGCATCTAAGATCGATGTCGACGAGGCGTTCAATGTCGGCGGCGCGACCGTCAAGGCCGCGGACGAAGGCAGCTCCGGCATGATGGCCGTTATCGAGCGTATCTCCGATGATCCGTACATGAGCACTACCGGCGTCTATGACGTGCACCGCATCGCAAACGGCGAGAAGGTCGTTCCGCGCGAATGGATCAACAAGGAAGGCAACTACGTAACCGAGGAGTTCCTGGATTACGTCCGCCCGCTGATCCAGGGCCATTACGAGCCGATGATGGTTGAAGGTCTGCCGCGTCACCTGACGATGAACCTTAAGAACTACGAGTGGCTGGATAAGAATATTAAATAATTGGTTCAGCACCCCGTAAAACAGCCCGTATTTCAGTCGGAGAACTACTTTGCCAGCTGAAATACGGGCTGTTTATGCGTGCGGTCCGGAGGCAAAGCCACTCGCCGCCTGTATGTGAAATGCACAGCATTTCGAATGGGTTCCGGATATTTTACTCAAACTCCACGAAGGAATTCCGCTCCGCGCTCAGAAGCGCCGCTTCCATGATCCGAAGCACCCGAAGCGCCTCCTCACCCTTCACGATCTGCTCTTCCGTCCCCTCAATACATCCCACAAGGTTCCGATACAGGGCGTTCCGGTCGAAAACAAGCCGTTCCAGCGGGACTTCATCCACATTTTTCGGCATATGGAGGAAGAAATTGAATTCTTCGCCGCGTTTCACCGTAGGTTTCCGCACCGGAAGTGCGTTGTGAACCGCGGAAAAATCCCCTTCCCGCTTCTTTCCAAGAAGGACGACTGCGCCTTCGCCGGTCATGGCCTGCGCTTCGCCGATGCCCTTTTCGCAGTTTAAGCGCCAGGCCGGCGTAATTCCGTCATAATGTCCGGCGCCGCTCTCGATATAGGCGATGAAGCCGTCCTCAAACACCAGCGTCAGGTTGAAGCCTTCGTCCACATCGGTTCCGTTCAGGTTGATGACCTGGCAGAAAATCTGTTTAATCTTCGATTTATTCAGCTGTACGATCCGGTCGATGAGGTGAACGCCCCAGTCGAGCATCATTCCGCCGCCGAAACGCTTTTCTTTCCGCCAGCCGAAGGGGCCGTCCGCACCGCCCCCGCCGATCCGGTTCTCAAGGCTTAAGGGTTTTCCGGCGAGCTGTTCGTCGTACATTTTCTTAATCAGCAGGAAATCCGGGTCCCAGCGGCGGTTCTGCCTGGGATAGAAGACCTTTCCGGTCTCGCGGCTTACCTTGAGCACTTCTTCGAGTTCCGCCGACGTGGGGCAGACCGGCTTTTCACAGAGCACATGCTTTCCGGCGCGCATCGCGCGGATTGCGTACTCCCTGTGCAGGTGGTTCGGAAGCGCCACAAGCACGATATCCACCTCCGGGTCGTCAAGTATTTCTTCATAGCTTTCATAGACACGGAAGCCCTCGTTTCTGGCCCACTCCCGGCGCACAGGGTCGATGTCACAGATGCCCGAAAGGTGCAGGATTTTCGAAATATCCGTCGTTGTGGCTTCAATCTCCTCATCGATCACCTGCGGAATCTGCCAGTCCGTATAGCCTGTTCCGTAACCGATCGCAAGCGCGTGTCCGCCGCCCATGTTTCCGCATCCGACAATTGCAATATTCAGCATATTTGCTCCTTTCTTACAGCGCCCTCAGATATCCGGCATCCGCCGCGAGCGTCGTGAAAATATCCCCGGTCCAGGCGTAGTCCCGCTCCACGATGTAATATGGCGTGAAGCCCTGCGCATCCGCAGCAGCCTTGATGGCTTTCATGTCCACGATGCCCTTCCCGAGCTCGCAGTTGATCGACAGGAATTTATCCATCATCGCCGCCTGCTCCGGCGTCATCTTCGGCCAGCCGGAAATGTCCCGTTCCATCCGGAAGCCCTCCTTCGGCGGCTTCATGAAAGTCAGTTTTTCCTTCTGCGGAAGCGTTTCCTTCACATGCAGAAGTTCAAATCTTCCGGAGTTTTTCCGGATGTATTCCGCCGCGTCCACACCGGCGCGGTATGCCCAGGCAACGTCGATTTCGAAAGCGACAAGCTCCGGATCCGTATTCTCGATCAGGATGTCGTTGATCATCTTCCCTTCAACCTCCAGGAAGTCGTTGGAGTGGTTGTGGTAGCCGTACTTCATGCCGGCCTCCTTTGCCCGTCTGCCTAAAGCATTCAGCTTCTCAGCGGCTTCCATTGCCTCATCGTAACTCGTGATCGCAAGCCCCGGGCAGATAATATATTTGCAGCCCGTGCCGGGAAGATATTCAAGGTTTTTGTCGGTGTCCTGAATGTCCACATGCGAACTCAGGACCTCCATGCCGATTGATCCCAAAAACGCTTTCAGCCCCTCCGGCGAATAACCGCCGTGCAGGCCGTAGAAAATCTCGATTCCATTGTAACCGAGCCTGGCGACTTTCGTCATGACACCTTCGTAGTCATGAACGAGCTGTCTTGAAAAGCCGTCCAGCTGAACATAGAATTTATCCATATCAAGCCTCCTTACCCTGTAATCCTGGAATCATTATAAAAAAAGGCAGTGCAAAGCACTACCGAAAAACCGACGAGGACTGTTAAAAAGTCGATATGATGCGGGAAAAGCATACTGAAAGCCCCGGCCTTTTTCAGAAAGCCGGGGCTGTGTATTGCAGAAATCTTATCATCACTGCTTAGAAGCTGTCAAATATCTCATATAAGAAACCTGTTCCTCCGGCAAGTCCAGTGATAATAATAATCAGCATGACCGATGAAATAACCAGAGCGATGACGCTCATGATCAGTCCTGCCACAGAGTTTCCGTTATGCGATCCATATTGTCTTCTGAACCGCAGTGCAGAGGAAAGACCGACAATAGAAACGATAAAACCCGGAATCAGCATAATCATCGCAATGATAAGCATAATCCCTGCGGCGATCAGTGTTTCCTCGTCGCGATTCTCAATAGCAGCATAAGCAATCACAAACGGAATCCAGATCAGTGTCGAGAAAATAAGCGCTACAATACCGCGGGCACGTACGGTGCCAGAGTACCGCAGAAGATACTGATCATTTGATCTGGGCGCCGGCTGGGGCTGGGCTGGATTGTTATTCACAACATACACACTCTGCGGTGTTGCAGGCTGCTGGTATTGAGGCGCTGCAGGCTGCTGATATACCGGCGCGGCAGGCTGCTGGTACATCGGTGCCGCAGGCTGCTCATACTGCGGCCGAGGCGCAGCTTCAGGCGTATTCAGCGCTGCCCCGCAGTTCGGGCAGAACGCCACGCCATCCGGCACATTTTGACCACACTTCGGACAGAACATTTTTCATTCCCCCTTTTAATAAAATGATATCCTTGAAAGACAGCTTTCTACTGCAGTTCTGTCCTCCTTTTTATGAACATTAGTATAATTCAACAATCAGAAAATTGCAAGTGCGGAATTAACAGTATCCCGTAGTTTTCACAGGCATTAAGTCCGGTCCGGCTGTCCTTAACAACGATCGGCCGGAACGACGCGGGAAAACATCTCCCTTCAGTTTCCCTCTCCCCATTAGCGGCAAACCGTCTTGCCGAACACAAAAGTATTACGCCCGGATATCATTTTAATATTTTTTTTGTGGATTTCTGAAAGCATTTTCCGAAAAATCATGTTATACTGAAGCTGAACTACCGAAGAAAGCGAGGTTTTCTCTTATGAAACTGAATCTTCAGCCTTATGAATACCCGGAACTGATCCCCGAAGGAACGCTTCAGACTTTCGAACTCGAGATGGTTCCCTACCCCGATCACCGGCGCCGCCGCATCCTTGTGTGGCTTCCGTCCGATTACGACGGCGAAAAACGTTTCCCGGTCATCTACCTGCACGACGGTCAGGGCGTATTCCTTTGCAATGACAACAGGAACAAGCTGCTCGCGGACCGGGCGGTGACATCGCTGCAGAAAGAAGGAATCTCCGCGATCGTCGTCGGCATCGACACTTCCGCGGACCGCGGCGCGGAACTGACGCCGCCCTTCCGGCGCGGCGGCCGGGGCGTGATGGTGAACGGCCATCCGATCCCGGTCATCGATGAGCCGAGTTCGACCGACACCTATGCAGAGTTTGTCGTCTCGACCCTGAAACCGCTGATCGATGAAAACTTCCTGACGCTCTCCGGTCCCGAAAACACCTGCGTCGGCGGAATTTCCGCCGGCGGATCGGCCTCCTACTTCATGTTCCTCCGGAATCCCGAAGTTTTCGGACGCGCGATTGTCTGCTCGCCGGGCTTTCCGATGTTTGACCTTGAGAAGCTTCTGCAGTATCTTGACGATTACGATTTCGAACGTCTCAAAGATCACCGGATTGCTTTCTACAACGGCGACCAGGGCATCGACGTAACCTCCGTCGACTATGTGCTCGCCGTCTACCGGAAGTTCAGAGAGAAAGGCATGGACCGCCTGCACAGCATGTTCCTTCTCGATACCCGCCAGACGCACAATGAAGCCGCCTGGGCCAAGTATCTTCCGGAGCTTCTCCGCTTCCTCTTCGCCGAAGACAACAGCGAAAAGGGGAACTGACGCGCGGCAGCCGGCGCTGTAACCCAAACATCCGGAGGCGTTTACCGGCATGATATCGTCCCGGCAGAGGAAAAGCCGCCCCAAAAGGGGCGGCTTTTCCTCTGCCGGGGCGGCACTTTCTGCGGCCGCTTTATTTCTCCAATACGTCCGGGACACCGTTCCCGTCAAAATCCGTCCGGTCGAAGTCGGGTCCGATCGGCATATGCTCATGCGAATGTCCCTCGTGTCCTTCCGCATCATGCGGCATCGAGTGGCCGACGGATTCGGCTGCAAACACCTTGTTTTTGATCCTGCTGGAATCAACCAGCCTCGACAGCATCGTCTTAACGCTTTTCGAAGCCTTAATGTTCACAATATTGAAGTTGCTCATCGTCTGGTCGGAACTGTCGCAGTGCAGAGTGCCCAGACCGACGAGCCGCTGCCAGAACGAGCGGTTCAGCGTGACATCGACGATCCGATACAGGCGCACCTCGTCTTCTTTCGTGCTGAGAAGCCCTGTCCTGATATACAGACGGTCCGAATCCAGAAGATATACCGTCAGCGTCCAGGGGAAGCCAAGCGCGTTCCTTTTCCTTGCTTTCCACAGGATTCCGTTTGCAATCTCTTTTTTAGACAGGTTGCTGATGCCCTTCTCCCGCATCTTCTTGGCGAGGATCGCCTTCAGAACTGCGAACACAATCAGAAGGATAATGACAGAACCCGCAATCACGACAAGAAGCGAATAGCTCCCGAAAGGTCCGAAGTTCAGCTTCGTATAACGTTCCGGGTGGAAGTGTTTGTCGATCAGGTAGAAGACCGCATATCCGATCACGCCCAGAAACAGTGTGTATGACAGAAAAGTCATCAGATGTCTCAGAAACTTCATACAATATATCCTCCTTTTGACTTCCGGACCTGCGTTGTCGTTTCCGCAGAAGCAGAATTTCCGCTCCTAAGCCGGATGTTTTCATGGTGCCCGGCTTCAGCAGTCTGCTATATTCGGACTGCCTTATGTATTATAGCACAATCCGGACCTTTCCTACAACCGTTTTTTCCTGATAATATGCCGTATTAGTCCGCGGGAAATCCGCCTTTTTCCCGAATTTACACCTGATTATCCGCCTGACCGTCATCCAAAAAGGGGATCCTCCGGCCGCAAAATGAGCTGACGGCCGGCTAGTCCCGCGCCGCGGGGAAGCCTGGAAGTAATTTCACCAAGCCGGTGCATCCCGGTTCGAAATCCCTACTCCCGGACCGCTTCTACCGTATCGATCCCGTAATACCGGAACACCTGAACTGCAGTCTCCGTGATCCGCTCCCCGCTTACGACAATCGGAACGGCGGGCGGACAGGAAACCGCGGGGGAAGCCGCGATCCGGCCGAGGGCTTCTGAAACCGGGATGATTTCATGCGGAGAAAAAACAGCTTCCCGGATCGGGAGAACCTGTTCGGCGGGGGAAAGACAAAGATTTTTAAAGAGACTGTCTTCCTCTTTCTCCGGAATATTTCCGGCATCCCTTCCGGTTTCTGCAGGAGCAGCGGGATAATCTCCGCAAAATTTCTGAAGGACAGCCGAAGTTTTCCGAAGCTCTTCGTCCGTATTCTCCGGTCCCGGCATCAGCACCAGGTAATCCGGGTCGGAAAATTCGCATTCGATGCCATGGGCGCGAAGATATTCGGCCAAAAAGCCGCCTGTGATGGGACGGTTTTCTCCACTTTGCATAAAGCCTGTGCGGATTGTCAGTTTTAACGGTTCTGTTACTTCAATGGAGAAGCCGTATGCACGAAGGTTCTGCTTTATAACTGCGAGCTTTTCCGTAAAAACCGCGAGCTTTTCCCGATATTCCTCCGCAAGATACTGGTTGCAGCCGTCCAGCGACTGCAGGATAAGGTAGGAGGGGCTGGTGGAGCCGAAAAGAGACAGGGCGGATTTTGCATTTGCAGAAAAGAAATTCAGCATGTCCGTCCGGATGAAGCAGCTCTGTTCCTGCCGGTTCCGCTCTTTTGCCACATGAAGATACGCGCCCCCTGTAAGCACCGGAAACGTCTTATGCGCGGAATCACAGCACAAATCCGCCCCAAGATCCATCGGATGCTGCGGGTCCTTAAGAAAATGCAGATAAGCGCCATGTGCGTTATCGACAAGGAAAGGTATGCCATAGCAATGGCAGATGTCCGAAAGTGCGCGAATATCAGCCGTTTTCCCGAGGTAATCGGGCGAGGTGATATAGAACGCATCAGGAAGCCTGTGTATGCTTTTGAGGGCATTTTCAAGCGTTTCGGGGCTGATCCTGCAGCTTAGAAGCGAAGTTTCTTCTCCGTAAAGCCATTCGACGTCGTAATCGAGAAGCGCGCAGGCCTGTACAAAAGATTTATGGACATTCCGGGCGGCGAGGATCGTGATGCGGCGGTTCGGGCAGGACGGAAACTCTCCATCCGCTTTCCGCACCAATGCCGCCTGCCGTTCTTTTCTGTCCTTTTCCCGCGCCCACAGCCCCGTAAGACAAAGCATCGCCCGGATCATCTGGCTCGATCCTTCCGTTCCGTAGAATGTCGCCTTCGTCCCGAAAAGTTTTGCCGCGTTTTCTTCGCTCTCCCGGATGATACCTGCCGCTTCATACAAAGCATCCGCGCCTGAAATCTCTGTGATGTCCAGCGCTTCCGCACCGAGGTATCCCCGGCCTTTATGTCCGGGCATATGCATACGAACAGCCCCGGACTCTGCATATGCGCGCACAAAATCGCAGATCGGGGCGGAGACTGTTCTGCTGCCCGATTCTTTCCGGCTCCTGTATTTCCCTGCTTTTTCCGAGTTCTGTTCCGCCATTCCCAGATATTCTCTCTCCGTATAGCCGTACCGCATTCTCATGCCTTATACTGTCTTCCGCTTACGTTCCCATAAGCACGGAAACGTCTTCATGATCCGTCTTCCTTTTCCTGAATTATTTTTTCATCATTCCATATGAAAATGTTTTGAGTAATTATATCATATGATCCGCCTCCCTGTCCATATGCGGACTGCATATGTTCGGGTTTTGTCGCCGGATAAGCGACCCAAACACGCTCCTGAATCTGTTTTACTCCGATCATAAAAATACGGCATATCCGGCTCTGTGAAGAGTACCCGCAGGAAAAAACAAAACCGCAGTCTCCGTATGGTATGCTGTAATCAGAAAATTCCAGGAGGCACCCAAAATGAAAAAACGTCTTACCGCAATCATCCTTGTACTTGTCCTTACCGTACTGTCTTTCCCGGTTTCCGCTTCTGCGGCGTCCCAGACGACAATCAGCAGTTTCGACAAATCCACTTCCCTCACCTATACGCAGTATGACCTGCTGCGTACCGGAAAAATCTCTGCCGTCAAAAAAGGCGGTGTCTGGTACTACCAGTTTACCAAAAACGGCAATACGCTTCTCGTGAAGACCACCGCTTTTTCCGGAGCTGTGGGAAATGACTATTCGCGGGTAAACAGCGAGCTGACCAAAGGAGTTATGAGAACGGACGGCACGGCTCAGGAATACAAATTCACCTTTAAGGCGAGAACTTCCACAAGAAGCACCACGGTACAGCAATATACAGAAAACCGCGGAAAAGCTTCGTTCCCCGCCTCAGTCACAATGAAAACCTATACAACCTATTTTTCCTATATCACCCTTGACAGCAACCGGGTTGACGAACATGTGGATCTGGAATGCAAAAAGAACGGTCATGTGCAGTTTGTCTACAATTCCATGATTAATATGAAGTATGCGCTGAAAAACGGCTATAAAGCGCCTTCCACCGCAAACGAATATCTGCTGGCGCTCTCCCGTGTTACTTCCAATTCCGTTCCCACAAAGCTGGTCCCGACTTTTGAGTTTGACATTACATGTCCCGGAACAAACTGTGTGAAACTGAACAGCAGCATGTACAGGGGAAAAGGAATCGCCGATACAAAAACTCCTGTATCAAAATATATCGAAGTCGCCGTCACGGCCGGATCGGTTGTGAAGGATCTTGCGACCAAAAGCCTTCCTTTCAAGAATCTATTTAAGCTCTATTCTCAGGCAGACGCCCTGAAAAAGTCCAGCGACGAGTATCTGTCAAATAAGAAAACTTACCTTTCCAAGAATGGAAAATCGGCACTGAAAGGGAAATTTACCTCTCCGATATCGCTGAAAAAATACAACGATTATTTCAGAGCCGAGATTGTACTCGGCGGCAACGGGAAGCCCTCCGTTTCCGGAACGAAAACGCAGATGAAAGTCGTCTTCTCCATGACTTGCAAGTAATTCCCCTCCGATCTGCCGCCGCATGATCGTCAGGCTCCTGCCTTTTCTAAACAGTAAAAAACACCGCCGGATCAGGTATTGTGCCCGAAACAGCGGTGTTTTTGCTGACAGCAGCCGGATCCAGAGTAAAAAGGCCCGGCGCTACTCTTCCCTCTTCATCATTGCCATCGCCCGGTCATACATTTTCTGCTTCCACTCTTCGCGGACCCAGGGGATCTTCTCAGATCCCTCAAGCATTCCGGGAAGGATCAGACCGCCGTCGACGCGGATCGTAATACCGGTGATATAGGAAGCCGCATCGCTTGCGAGGTAGGCGACTGCTTCCCCGTTCTCACGGGGCGTTCCGACACGGTGCAGCGGAATCGACTCTTTGACAAAGGGAGAATTCACGCGCTCCTCCATGCCTTTCGGGGGATTCCAGGTGGCCCCGGGCGCGACGCAGTTCACACGAATATTATAGGAGGAAAGATCTAAAGCCATGGAACGCGCCGCGCGTTCTACGCAGGCTTTGAAGCCTCCGTAGAGATAGTCATCAGGATACGCCATCTCCCAGCGGGAGGATGTAATAAAAATGATATTCCCTGCAATCCGGTCCGCGACCATATAGCGCGCCGCCGCGCCTGCGCAGAGAATGTAGTTTCTGAAATTGACTTCGAAGACCTGATTCACTTCTTCCGGCGTCACCGAAAGCACCGATCCGCGAAAGCCGCCGTTTCCGGCGTTGCAGACGCAGAGGTCAATCCGCCCGAGATCCCTGTGTGCCCGGTCCATCACCTGCTGCGGGACTTCCGCCTTCTCCAGGGAAGCCTGATAAATAAAGCACCGCCGGCCGAGTTTTTCAATCTCCGCCTTCGTCTCTTCGGCGCCTTCGCGCCGTTTGTTATAGGTAATTGCGACATCGTAACCGTGCTCTGCAAGCACAATCGCAATGCCCTGTCCGATATTGTGGCTCCCGCCGGTCACTACTGCTGTTTTTGCCATGTTATCTCCTTCGGGATGGGATCCCTCGACCCACTTCATTCGCCCGGGATGACAGAAGGGCAGCAAATACCTCGAGCCCTTCGGGTGGTTCCCGCTCCGTCTGAGACTCCCTCGCGCCTGTGGGATCATACTGCTTCTTAGGGTGACCTGGAACCGTCGCCGGAGAGGCAGTATGATCCACTGGCGAGTTCTGCATATCTCAGGCGGATTCTGCGGCTCCCAGGCAGTTACGGCCGGTTCAGGGTCCCATCCGGACGCCGGCAGTTGGTCCACTGAGGAAGCGCTTCACTGCAGGGGAACTTCACCGCGAGTTCTTCGTCGATGTCGATTCCGAGACCGGGCTTGTCGTTCGGGTAAACGTAACCTTTTTTGAGTTCCGGACAGCCGGGGAAGACTTCCTTGATCGTGTCGGAGAATCCGGCCCACTCCTGGATGCCGAAATTCCAGCTCGAAACGTCAAGATGCACATCCGCCGCGTGGCCGACAGGCGAGGTGTCGCCGGGGCCGTGCCAGGCGGTGCGGATGCCGAAAGCCTCGCACACAGAAGCCAGCTTTTTCGCGGGCGTAATGCCGCCGATCTGGGAAACATGGCAGCGGATGAAGTCGATCAGGCGCTCCGAGATAAGCTTCATGTACTCGTTCGGATTGTTGAACAGCTCGCCCATCGCGATCGGGATCGCCGCATGCTGGCGCATTGTGCGGAACCAGTCCACCTGTTCCGGCGGAAGCGGATCTTCATAGAAGTAGGGACGGTATTTCTCCAGCTCCTTTGCAAGATGGACCGCGTTGATCGGGTCGAGATGCTCATGCACGTCATGGCAGAACTCGATACCGTCGCCGAAACGCACCCGCATATATTCGAAAAGTTTCGTTACCGAAAGCTCGTATCCGAGAGGATCGTAATACGCGCCGTCGCAGGCGCCTTCCGGCCGGAGGGATTCCATATAGCTGTTGCCGCGGGATCCGCCGTAGCCGCCGTGCTGGATCCGGATGACCTGCAGGCCGTCTTCAATGTACTTCTGAACCTTGTCGCCGACTTCTTCGAGCGTCCGGCCGTCCGCGTGACGGTAAACACGCGCCGCCTCCCGGACCTTTCCGCCGAGGAGATTGTATACGGGCGTATTGAGCATTTTGCCCTTGATGTCCCAGAGCGCTTCGTCAACGCCGGAGATCGCGTTGTTCAGGATCGGGCCGTTCCGCCAGTAGGGCGAGACCATGGCCATCTGCCAGATATCTTCGATCCTTGTGACATCTTTCCCGACAAGAAGCGGCTTCATATAATGTTCCACCGCGTGAGCGACCGTCATCCAGCGCTGCGTGTAAGTTGCACAGCCGATGCCGTAAAGCCCGGGTTCCGAAGTCACTACCTTGACGATGACGAGAGGAATCCGCTCCGGCGCGGTGCAGATCGGGTAAATATCCCGAATGGTTACTGTATTTGACATAAGAAATCCTCCGGATTGTTTTTGAGATTATCTTACTGTACTCTAATGAAAAAAGCAAGCCGATTGTGGCATTCACGCGTTTTGTCCGGTAACCGGGCGGGAGTGCCAAGCTCCGGTCCGGCCGAGATGACACCCCGTGACACCCCGCCTTCTGTCATACCGGATAATCCGCCAGAATCCCGATCCACCGGGACGCCGGGAAAACCCAGGCCTCTTTGTAATTATAGCAGGCCGCAT
>CACYBV010000112.1 GCA_902772745.1 uncultured Eubacteriales bacterium | reverse complement strand
GTCATATGTAAATGAGGCAGCGGGAACAGCCGCAAGCAAAATCACTGCCGCAAGAATTCCCGCTGTCACGAATCTCCAATGCTGTTTCATGAAAAGCCCTTTTGCGGACTGCCTGGCATTGTTTTATGCCGGCAGCTCCCGATGATCAATAGAGTCGTCTGACCGCACGGACCGGTGCTAAATAGAGGTTTCCGATTTCGATTTTTCGTCCCGGCGCCGGCGCGTGTATAATCATTCCGTTGCCGTAATAGATCGCCACATGACCGTCATAACAGACAAGGTCTCCGGGCTGGATGTCTTCAATTGCCACGCCGTATCCCCATCCGCGCTGTCCGCCGGAATAGGTGTATCCGCTGACGAGACCGTACTGCAGGAATACATGGTAGGTGAAATGTGAACAGTCTACATATCCGCCTTCACGGAAGTCGTCTCCGCCCCATCCGTAATTGATCCGGCCGACCCAGCTGGCCGCAAAGTCAGCGATCTGACGTCCGACGGCATTCTCGGCTGCTTCCGCTGCCGCGGCCGCCTGCGCTGCCTCCTGTTCTGCCTGCTGTGCGGCTGCTGCTTCCGCCGCCTGATCCGCCGCTGCCTGCGCCTGATCTGCCGCTGCCTGCTGCGCTTCCGCATCCGCAGCTGCCTGATCTGCCGCTGCCTGCTGCTGTTCCGCGTCCGCCGCGGCCTGCTGCGCTTCCGCCTGCGCCGCTGCGAGTTCTGCTTCTGCCTGCTTCCGGGCTTCTTCGTCCGCTGCCGCCTGCGCCGCCGCTTCCGCCGCGATCCGCTGCTGCTCCGCTTCCGCCGCGCGCTGTGCGGCTTCAATCGCCGCGATCCGCTGCGCTTCCGCTTCCTGTGCGGCACGCTCGTACGCCAGCCGTTCTTCTTCCGCCTTCTTGTTGGCGGCCTCAATCATTGCAACAAAGTCCTGTTCCGAATACCCGGTCATATCGCTGAGCTTCTGACGGTTGTATTCGACAATACCGATTGTTTTATCCACGCGGCTGCACAGATCCGTCTGACCGTATTCATTCGCGATATCATAAATCTGGGTCAGAAGTTCCAGAAGGTAAATCAGGATGGAATACGTGTTGGCGTATTTTTCCTCCTCGACATTCTGCGGATAGTCGACGCGCATGACATAGCTGATATCCTTCGCGAGGCGGTCAATGCGGTCCTGCAGATCAGGATCCAGCGAAGAAAGATCCTCGACAATTTCAAAGCTCTCGGGCATAACCCCGTTCTCATTCTCAACGATTTCCTGCAGCTTATCCGCGTCATCGCCAAATACCACAAGGTTTCCGGCAACATAGCCCTCGGAACCGTTCACACGGACCTTATACCATTTGGCATGATTGGAAACCACTTCGCCGATGACTTCGATTTCCGCACCGCGGACAGCACATTCGACGATGTCCGAAAGCGTGGTCTGCTCCTTACGGACGTTCAGCACGCCCATAACATTGGCAACGCCGATTACGGGTTCCTCATAAAGAATTTCCCCCATGTCGGCTTCCGGCGCTGCCGGCACTTCCACCGCAATGGTTTCCGGCATCGACACATTCGCCTCGGTTTCCTGCGTCGGAATCTCGGCAGCTGCGCGGACCTTTGAAAGTGCCGCAGCAATGTCTTCCTCAGTTCCCTGTCCGTCCGACAGATAATTGCGGAGGGATACGGAAGCTCCTGCGACGGCGGTATTTGAATCCACAGAGTCAAAACGAGCAGCCCCGGTCGGAAGGACCACGGCTGTCAGCAGTATGGCGCCGGACATAACGGCGGCTGCAAAACGTAGTAATTTCTTCATATTCTCCGAAAATCCGCCCCCTTTAAAGGGCAGGTAAGTTAATATCTTCCGACAAAAATGCCGGCAAACTGCACTGGCAGATTACATGCATCCAAAGTTGGGTACAGTATACCATCTTCACGCGCATTTGTCAATGATATGAAGAAAATGTTACGTTCAATTCCATGCATTTAACATTTTCGTCACATTTTGCCGGAGAGCCGCATACGCCTCTCCCTGACTTCCAAGACAGAAAAAAACACATCTCCGTTGCATCTTTTTCTGTTAAAAACGGATCTTTACTTTTTTTTCTTTTCCCGATATAATCTTCTCATCATATCGGCAGGAATCAGTCTGTGAAGCGATGCTTCTTTACAGTTTCGCGGTCTCAGCTTTTGAAGGAGGTTTTTGCAACATGCCCGCAAATATTCTGATCACCGGTGCGTCCGGCGGAATCGGTTCAGAAGTCGCACGTGCGCTGGCCCCGGAGGGACGGCTGTTCCTTATCGGAAATCACGGAAAGGAAGCGCTGATCCGGCTTACCGAAGAACTCCTCTCGCAGGGTTTTTCCGCTTCCTGTTTTTTTGCCGACCTCTCGCGGGAAGAAGGATGCCGGGCTGCTTTTTCAGAATATGACAGACTTTTCGGCCCTCCGGATCTTCTTGTAAACTGCGCGGGAATCGCCCATGTCTCACTGATCCAGGACACGGACGAGCCAAAGCTTCAGGAGATTCTCCAGACAAATCTCAGTTCCTGCATCCGCATGTCCAGAGAAGCCGCGCGGCGGATGATCCCGGCAAAATCCGGACGGATCATCAACATTTCCTCCGTGTTCGGAATCATCGGCGCCTCCTGCGAGGCCGAATATTCAGCGACCAAAGGAGCCGTCAACGCATTCACGAAATCTCTTGCCAAGGAGCTTGCGCCTTCCGGAATCGCCGTCAATGCCATTGCGCCAGGAGCGATCGACACCCTGATGAACAGCAATCTCTCACCGCAGGAAAAAAAGGCACTCGCGGAAGAAATCCCGGCCGGCCGCTTCGGAACACCGGAAGAAGTTGCCGAATGCGTCCGGCTGCTCGCAAAAGCCCCGCTGTATCTCACCGGCCAGATCATCGCGGTCGACGGCGGCTGGAGCTGAAACCCCGGGCTTCTATGTCTCTGCGGGCTTTTATGGCTTTCCGGACGCCCGCCGCAGAAGAGAACAGACCTTCCTCCCTAGAGCCGGTTCCAGGTCTCCTCGGAAGAAGGTCTGTTCTTTTTTTGCGGCGCGCTGTCTGTTCCCGGCCGGGACTCCCCGGAGGAAAACGTCAGGCCAGGGATTCCATTCAAAGTTCCTTTACTTTTCCTTTCCGAGGAAGAACAGGGCCAGTGTTCCCGGGCCGGAATGCGCACCGATCACAGCGCCGGTAAAGACGATCTTATCAACGGAAACGCCGTGGCGCTCCTGAAGCAGTTTACAGAGATATTCCGCATCTTCCATGCAGTCGCCCTGGCAGATAAAGATCGGTCCCTCCGAAGGATGCAGCGCAAGTTCATCATATTTATCAGCCAGTGCGCGGATCGAAGCCCTGCGCTTGCGGACCTTGAACATATTAATCAGATGGCCTTCATTATCCACATGGAGAACCGGCTTGATATCGAGAATTCCTGCGACAAAAGCGGCCGCAGCGCTGATGCGCCCTCCGCGTTTCAGGTACACGAGGTCGTCAACCGTAAACCAGTGGCAGAGATGGTCGCGTGTCTTAATGACCCACTCTCCAAGATCCTGAAGCGGCATGCCTTCGTTTTTCTTCTGGACTGCAAGATACAGAAGCAGGCCGTAACCCGCGGAGGCGGCAAAAGAGTCAACGGTGACGCAGGTTCTGTCGGGATAATTTGCCTTCAGCTGTTCCGCTGCCGCACAGCCCGAATTATAGCTCGTGGATAAGCCTGTCGAGAAGCCGATATACAGAATGTCCTTCCCTTCTTCATACAATTTCGTAAACAGGTCCAGATACTGCTGGGTATTGGCGGCGGAAGTCTTTGCCACACGCCCGTCACGCATCATTTTATAGAAGGACTTCATTTCCAGTTCATAATCCGGATGTGATTCTTCGGTATCCGTAAAAATATACGACAGTTTGATTACCGGAACGTTCCATTCCTTCAGGACTTCTTCTTCTATGTCACAGGCAGAATCCGCGACGATCACATACTCACTCATTTTCCCCTCCTGGGCATTTACGCCGTTTATTTTAAACGGACCTCCCGGTCCCCCATAAAGAACAGTGCCAGTGCGCCCGGTCCGACATGTGAGCCGGTCACAGGCTCATATTTCACAACCTTAACTTCCTTCGGCGGATGATTTCTCATGATCAGGTCCCGAAGGAGTTCCGCATCTTCCCCGCACATCGCATGTGCGATCCCGACAGTCTGTTTTTCCGGATTCTCAACCAGCCTGTCATAGCGCTCTACAAGCTCCCGGATTGCTTTCTTCCGTCCGCGTGCGCTTCCTGTTACGACAATTTCCCCTTTCCTGTTCCCCTTCAGGATCGGTTTTATGGACAGGATGGTTCCGACGATGGCAGATCCTTTGGAGAGGCGTCCGGTCCGCTGAAGGTGCATCAGGTCATCGACGATAAATACCTGGTACATACGCTTCCGCAGTTCAAGAAGCTCCCGGTAAAGTTCCCTCGGATCTTCCTTTTCGCCGCCGAAAAGCGCCATTTCCCCCGCAATCTCCGCCGCTTTCAGGGCAATCAGTCCCTCGCCGAGAGAAGCGCCCCTCGTATCAAAAGCAGCAATAAACCGTCCCGGAAACTCTTCCCGCAGCATCCGGACCGCAATTTCGGAAGAAGAAAAAGATCCGGAAATCCCGGAAGACATCCCGACATACACGAGGTCTTCGCCCCGTTCGAGAAAAGGCCTGAAAAAGTCACAGTAGCGCTGCGGCGTTATCTGTGAAGTATCTATTTTTTTGCCTTTTTTAATCAGAGAATAAAAAATCGTATCGTCAAACGCATCAATGTCCAGACAGGCATTTTCCGCATTTTCGTCATAATAATACATCGGAATCACAGCAATCCCGAGGCGTTCCGTATCTTTTTTCTGAAGGTTGGCGGAAGAATCCGTTACAATTCTGATCATGCTGCTCTCTCATACTCATACAAGAATCATCCGTTACTCTTTATACAGTAAAGAAGATGCGGATGACGCTATCTGATTCATGATATTAGATTACACCATTCTTTACCATATGTCAAGAGAAGTTTATTATCAGAACAGCTTGTTAGTGTGAATTATTTGTGAATGTTTATTCTGTAAGGCGCCGATATGAAAGAAGCGCCGTATACTCTCTCAGATACAGTCCTCTTCGCTCCTCGCTCGTTTCCGCCCAGTCCTGATGATGAGAAAAGATTGAAAATGCCTCCGAAAAAGGGATCCACTCCGGCTGTGCACCGATACGGATTTCCCGCTCCGTAAGGTGCATCCGGCCGGTTCCGATCACTTCACAGACAAAGTAGCGGCTGATAAAGCGGTAGTTCTCATAATACTCGTTCAGCACGAGGAGCGGTCTCAGAATCCGGACCTGAAGCCCGGTCTCCTCTTCCGCCTCCCGGATGCAGCATTCCTCCGCCGTCTCGCCGGCTTCCTGTCCGCCGCCGGGGATCATCCACTGGTCGTTGACAGTTTCATGGGACAGCAGGATATTCCCGCCCCGAATGATAACGGCGCGGCTCGCAGAACGGGTTCTCGTGAACTCCGGAAAGCGATTCGCGCCGTAAATGTTCATTTCCATAACTTCTGATGTCATATAGCCATCCTCAGGCAGTCTTTTAAAAATCCTTACTTCCGGTCCGTCTCGCGGACCGCATTGTGCTGTTTGACCTTGAGGTTGTTGAAAGCCCGGGCGAAGGCAAGCTGCGAAAGCATATAGTCCTTCCGTCCCTGCTTTTCCGAAAGTTCGAGCTTTGCCTCCTGCATCGCCAGGCGTTCCGCTTCTTCGTCGATTTCCTCGGGCGATACGGCGGACTCGGAAAGAATCCTCGCGTTGTCCCTGGAGATATCCAGCATTCCCCGGGTCACCGCACAGGAACGCTTCGTCCCGTCCGGAAGGGTGAAAACGACTTCTCCGTCCGTCAAAGCCGCCGTGAGCGGTACATGATGCGCCTGTATCCCGAGCATGCCGTCGCTGATCGGAACCACCAATGAGACGCAGGGGCCTTCGTAAAAAGGCCGCTCCGGCGAAAGGATCTGCAGGTGGAAGGATGTCATTTTGCCCCCTCCTCCGCAAGGATTTTTGCGGCTTTCTTCCGTACATCCGCAACCGTTCCGACATTGAAGAATGCCGCTTCCGGACAGTCGTCGAGCTCGCCGTTTATGATCGCCTGGAAGCCTCGGATGGTTTCCTGAAGCGGTACATAGACGCCCGGAACGCCGGTGAATTTCTCCGCAACCGTAAAGGGCTGCGAAAGAAAACGCTGGATTTTTCTGGCGCGGTAAACCGTGTCCTTGTCTTCCTGTGAAAGCTCGTCCATGCCGAGGATCGCGATGATATCCTGAAGCTCCCGGTAATGCTGCAGCATCTCCTGCACCTTCCGCGCAACCTGATAATGCTCCTCGCCTACGACATCCGGTTCGAGCGCGCGGGATGAACTCTCCAGCGGGTCCACCGCCGGATAGATTCCGAGTTCCGCAATGCTTCTTGAAAGCACCGTCGTCGCGTCAAGGTGAGAGAAAGTCGTCGCCGGTGCGGGATCCGTCAGGTCGTCCGCCGGGACGTAAACCGCCTGGACCGAAGTGACCGAGCCCGATCCCGTCGACGCGATCCGCTCCTCCAGCTCGCCCAGTTCATTCGCGAGCGTCGGCTGGTAGCCGACCGCGGAAGGCATGCGTCCCAGAAGCGTCGATACTTCCGAACCCGCCTGGATGAAACGGAAAATGTTGTCGATAAAAAGGAGAACATCCTTGTGATTTTCATCACGGAAATATTCCGCCATACGAAGGCCGGTGAGAGCTACGCGCATGCGGACGCCCGGCGCCTCGTTCATCTGGCCGAAAACGAGCGCGGTCTTGTCGATGACGCCGCTCTCCTTCATTTCATAGAAAAGATCATTGCCTTCGCGGGAGCGTTCGCCGACACCGGTAAACACCGAATATCCGCCGTGTTCGGTCGCGATGTTGTTGATCAGTTCCTGGATCAGGACGGTTTTTCCGACGCCCGCGCCGCCGAAAAGGCCGATCTTTCCGCCCTTCTGGTACGGCGCGAGAAGGTCGATGACTTTGATGCCGGTCTCGAGAATCTCCTCGGTATTCTTCCGCTCCGAATACGCCGGCGCCGGCCGGTAAATGCTCTCCCGAAGCGACGAATCCGGGATCGGTTCTTCCCCGTCGATTGTATTCCCCAGAGCGTCAAAAAGCCGCCCGAGAACCGGTTCGCCAACGGGAACACTGATCGGAGCGCCTGAAGCATAAACCGTCATATCGCGGTGCAGGCCTTCGGATGCGCCGAGCATGATGCAGCGGACCATCCGGTCGGAAAGATGCTGCGCGACCTCCATAATCCGTTTCTCGTCTCCGCGAAGCACAAACAGCTCTTCACGGATTTTCGGAAGTTCACCCCTTTTGAAAACGACATCCACAACCGGTCCGCTTACGCCGGAGATCAGGCCCTGGTGAAGGGCTTCGTAATCACTTTGACTGCTCATTTTTCGTTTCCTTTTTCTTCAGTGCCTTCGTTCCGGAGGTAATCTCGATCATCTCATTCGTAATCGCTGCCTGCCGGATGCCGTTGTACTGGATGCGGAGTTTTTTCAGCATTTCCTCCGCGTTTTTTCCGGCCGTATTCATGGCCGTCATCCGGGCTTCCTGCTCACTGACGTAGCTTTCGACCAGCGCGCTGTAAATGAAACCCGTAAGATAACTCGGAACGATGCCCGAAAGCACCGTCTCCGGGTCCGGATAATATTCTTTTCCCGTGTTCATGGCCGGGTTTTCCGAACCGTAGAACTCTGAAAGGTCCAGAGGCAGCAGGACTTTTCTCCGGACAACCCCCGCTCCGAAAGTCGGTGAATGGGTGTAGATCATTTCCACCTGGTCCACCTGGTCGCTGTCATAATATTCCAGAAGATCCGCACAGATCCGCTGTGCTTCCCTGAGTGTCGGAAAAGCCATCGCATAGCCGAAGTCTTCCTGATACGGAATCTTTTTCGCAGAAAAATGCTGCCGTCCGAATTCACCGACGATAAAAGTCCTGAAATCGTCCCGCTCCCTGAGCCGCTCCTCCGCCGCCTTGATCACGGTCTGGTTGTAGCTTCCGGAAAAGCCGCGGTCGGAAGTCACAAGAAGAAGTGCCACACACTGGATCCCGTTCTCATCGAGGTTCTGAAAATACCGGCTTTTGTTCTCAGGAATATTCTCAAGAAGCTCGCCGATCTCCTCGCGGAGCGCATTGAAATACGGCTCCGTTTTCTTGTTTTCACGCTTTGCGCGCTGCATCTTGACGGAGGAGATCATATACATGGCGTCCGTGACTTTTTTGGTCTCGGTGATGCTGTTGATTCGGATTTTGATCTCAGCGGCACTCGGCATAAATCACCCCTTGTAATCCCGGAAGAAATGCTTCGCATGCTCCAGGATCCGGTTCTTCAGTTCCTCCGAATATACTGGCTCATGATCGATCTGAAGGCACAGGGAATTGT
>CACYBV010000111.1 GCA_902772745.1 uncultured Eubacteriales bacterium | reverse complement strand
TTTCTCCGAAGAAAGGGTCCGGAGACGGTCTTCATAATCGGCAGCAGCAGCATCCTTCTCCTGCCCCGCTTTTTCGAGGTCTTCCTTCAGGGAAGAGATAAAGTTCTCGTTCTTTTCGAGCGCATCCGTAAGTTCCGCCGTCTCGTTTTTCGCAGCTTCAAGCTCCTTGACTTTCTCCGCGAGTTCGGATTTTACGGATTCCAGTTCGTTATACTTCGAGACGATTTCCTGTCTCGCGGCTTCCAGCTCGGCGTTCCTGGCCTCAAGGTTCTGATTCAGGGTTTCGCACTGTGCCTTCAGGTTTTCGCCCTCTTCTTTCAGGGACGCGCACTGGTCCGTAAGTGCCGCAATGTCGCTTTCCTGTTCCGTAAAAACGGTTTTCAGTTCATTCTGTACTGCAGAAAATTTCGAAAAAATATCATCCGGATTTCTTTTTTCATAAGCCGGTGCGGAAGATGCCGCGTTCATGAAAGCCGGTGCGGCTTCCGCCCGCGCGCCGCAGCTCGTGCAGAACGACGCGCCGGGTTCCAGTACCGCGCCGCATTTTACACAGTTTGCCATCAGTCAATCCTCCTTGAAAATTATTGGATTCTATAATAAATGTACCGCGAATTCCCGTCGCTGTCAAGACGGAGTTTTCTCTAAAGTATGAACAGCGGAACAGGGATACGATCAGGCAGCAGTCTCTTTCAATCCCTCTGAAATGATACAGATAAAAGGAGAAATGCACAGCAATCCGGAACTGCCGCCGCGTAATTTTGTTTATTTTTCGAAAGCCCCGAACTTGTCAGAAAAGGCTGTTTCGTGCTATACTTTTCATGACTCTTAATACATGGAGGCGCTTATGACCGATCCTTTTATTCTTTCCGGATTTTCCGATGAAATTGACCCGGATATCGAGGTGCAGCTTTCGCACCTTCAGTCGCTCGGCATCCGGTATTTCGAACCCCGCACGATCAACGGCAAAAACATTTCCGAGCTTAACGATGAGGAAGCCATCGCCCTCCGCGGCCGCATGGATCATTACGGCATCGGCGCAAGTTCCATCGGCTCCCCGATCGGAAAGATCGGAATCATGGACAATTTCGACAGCCATATGGAGCTTCTGCAGAGGACCATCCGGACGGCAAAAATCCTCGGGACCTCCTATATCCGCGTCTTCAGCTTCTACATCCCGGACGGCGAATATACGATTTTCCGGGACGAAGTGCTCCGAAGGATGAAGGTTATGACGAACCTCGCGTGCTACGAGAACGTCATCCTCCTCCATGAGAACGAAAAGGGCATTTACGGCGATTCCGCGATCCGATGCAGGGAAATTCTCGATGAAACCAATTCGAGGCATTTAAGGGCCGTTTTTGACCCTGCAAACTTCATCCAGTGCGGCCAGGCGACCTATCCCGAAGCCTACAGCCTGATGCGCCCCTATATTGAATACATGCACATCAAGGACGCGGAACAGTCGGGCGAGGTGGTGCCCGCGGGATACGGCATCGGTTTTGTCGCGGAAATCCTGAAATCGCTGAAGGCTTCCGGCTATGAAGGATTTTTAAGTCTCGAGCCGCATCTAGGATCCTTTACGGGGCTTTCAAAGCTGAGCCGGGACGACAGCCGCAGGCTGCAGGAAAAAGAGCCCTCCTCCGCGGAGAAATTCGATGTCGCATATCAGGCGCTGAAATCGATTCTGAGGCAGATCTGATCATAAGGCGATGAATACAACAATCTCCCGGATCGTATGGGGGCTGCAGAAAACAGGGCGTACCCGCCTTAGTCCGCCGCGGGTACGCCCTGTTTTTGTTTTTCCTGTTCATGTGCTTCCTGCCTTTACTTCTCCTCCAGCCCGAATTCCGCCGGCAGAAAGCGCGGACAGACGTTTTCCGTCGTCGCGATGACGGCATTTGCAAGCTTTGTACCGATAACACAGGCTTCCTCGAGCGTTTTCCCGTAAGTCAGTCCGATCGTAACGCCGGCGAAAAAGGAATCTCCGGCGCCGGTCGTGTCCCGGACCTCCACCGGGTACGGCGGACAGAATCCGTGCGCGCCGCCGTTTTCCGCATAGACCGCCCCCTGCGGACCCATCGTAACAACCATCGCGCGGATATTCGCAAGCTTCACTTTCTCCGAAAGGATCGCTTCCATCTCCCTGGGATCGGCGCCGCTGTAATCATCCATAAACAGAAGACCCGCTTCGAGTTCATTGCACACAAAACAGCGGATTTTCTGCAGGAAATCCCGGCGTTCGATCGCGATGCTCATATTGGAAACCGCACCGTAGACGTCCTTTCCGTACTTTTCCGCGAGCGCGAAAATCTTTTTAAGGATCGCATTGTCCATGTCCAGTTCCACAACGACGGAATCACAGTCTTTTATGATCTCGTCGCCGGATTCGTCCAGAATCTCCGAAATTGCAGAAAGGTCCGGCCGTTTCGAGACCGAAGCCGCTACATCTCCGTCATTGTCGAAAATCGCGAGCCAGGTCCCCATTCCGTCCGGAACGCGGCGGATCCAGCGCGTATTGACTTTGTGACGCTCGAGTTTCTCGATTACGTCTGTTCCCGTTCCCGAGTCGTCCACCAGGCTTACGAAGGTCGGCCGCAGTTCAACATTCGCAATATCCTCCGCAATATTCCGGCTCACGCCGCCGTGTACGGTCCGGACGCGTCCGGAATTCCGGCCCTTCGGGCTGAAACCCGGATCCGGATAGCCTTTGATATCCACAAATACCGCACCGAAAACCGCGATTCCCATATGCTCTTACCTCCGTTTTTTATTGACAAGATATCCGAATACCGCGCCGACGATGCCGCCGATGATGTGCGTCAGCTGCGAGATGTTATCAGATACGAAAAAGCCTTCATAAATCTGCTGCCCGAGATACAGGAGCGTCACCAGGATGAAGGTCAGCGGGATTTCCCGGTCGCGGATCCCGGTCATCGACGCGAGAAGGATCATCGCAAAAACAACGCCGCTCGCCCCGAGAAGCGCTGTCGACGGAAAGATAATAAAGTGAATCACACCGGTCACGACCGCCGTTAGCAGGATCATGACAACAATCGGACCCGAGCCGTAGCGCTCCTCGAGCATCGGCCCGATCACGAGGATCATCATCAGGTTCCCGGAAAGATGCGTGAGATTCGCATGTCCGAAAACATGTCCGATGAAGCGCACAAAAGTCAGCGGGTTTTTGAGCGACGAACGGTAAACGCTGAAAACCGCCGCAGTTGAAGCGCCTTTTGTGACATAGCCGAGAATCAGCGCGATCGCCGCGATCAGCGTAAACGTCAGAACCACCGGGGAATTCAGGACGATCTTAATGCGTTTTCCGCTGCTTTTTGCACTTCTCTTCATAAAATACTCCTCTGCTGTCCTTTTCCTCTACTATAGCCGAAAAGCGGAAGTTTTTCAAGACAGCCGGACGAATTCTCACGTTTTCCTGTTGCAGTCCGCTGCCTTTCCTGTTACAATTATTCTATATGATACGGTTCTGTCCGATCCGGCAAAACGCTTCGCCGGATCCATAAGGGCAGGGAAATGAAACAGAACAAAGCAAATTACGGAGGAAAACAGTATGAAAATCGGAATCGGAACCTATTCTTTCGGCGGAATCGAGAGTTATCTCGGCCTCGGACCGTCGCTTCTCGAGAAATTTCAGAAGGCAAAATCGCTTGGCTATGATTTTGTGGAACTGCTGCCCTCGGATCTCGAGAATGATACGGAAGATATCAGGAAATGGCTCGCGGAAACCGGGCTCACGGTAAGCTCGATCCATGCGGAGCCGACCGAAGATGTCGTGAAAAAAATGGCCGAACTCGGCGCACAGGCCGTGATCTGGGCCGGAACCCCCTTCAACAGCACCGAAGAGGCCATCGAAGTGGCGCAGCAGCTCGACGCGATGGCGGAAATGGCCGCGCCATACGGCATCAAGATCGGCTATCACAACCACAGCTCCGAGTTCTTCGTGGATCAGGGCAAACCGATCCTCGAAACCGTGATCGAAAACAGCTCAAAGTGCTTCTTCCAGCTCGACTGCGGCTGGGCGATGAACGCGGGCACCTGGCCGCCCTCTTTCATCCGCCGCTACAAAAACCGCTTCATCGCCATCCATGTCAAGGAGAACTGCCGGGTAGCCGGCCCCGGTCCGAAACCGGCATCGCGCCATGAAGAAAGAAAAGGCGGCAATCCTTTCGCCGGACTTAAGGAGCTTCCGGTTGAAGAACGGCTGAAAGCGATCGAGGAAATCAAGAAGCGCTTCGAAGATCCCGAGCACGCAAAGCGCTTTGATCCGCAGTGCAGGATGGGAGCGGAGGAATCCAATATCAGCTGGCAGGAAATCAAAAACGCCCTGGATGAGCAGGACTTCGAGGCCTTCTGGGTTGTAGAGCGCGAAGGCTTCTATGATGAGCACGACAAGTGCCTCGCGGAGGACTGCGCCTGGCTGAAGGAGAATATCAGGTAAGTCTGTCTGCCGTCACCCCGAAGTGTATGGAGGGTATTACCCAATATTTCGGGATTTCTCCGTCCGGTCGGGATGACACATCGCTTACTGCTGTCCCCTTTGCGCGTACGTAAAAAAGGAGGATGAATCCTATGGAAGAGCTGATTATTAATGTGAAGCAGGGGAGGCTCAGAGGACTTCGCGACGGAGCGGTTCTGCGTTTTCAGGGTGTGCCCTTCGCAAAGCCGCCGATCGGTGCGCTCCGCTGGCGCGGGCCGGAACCGCCGGAGCATTTTGAAGGCATCCTCGACTGCACAAAACCCGGGCCGATGGCGATGCAGGTCCTTCCGCCCGAAGGACCGCTTTCGAATCACCCGATGTCGGAGGACTGCCTGTACCTGAACATCACGGCGCCCGCGGACTTTTCGGACGGATCCTCCGCGGAAAAACACGCCGTCCATGTCTGGTTTTACGGCGGCGCGCTGCAGGCCGGCTGTGCCAGCAGCCCGCAGCTTGACGGCGCAGCCTACGCCCGGGACGGCGTTGTCGCGGTGACAGTCTGTTACCGGGTCGGCGTCATGGGCTTCATGTGCCATCCCCAGATGAAAGCGGAGGATCCGGACGGATTTTCCGGAAATTTCGGCCATCGGGACCAGATAGCGGCGCTTCGGTGGATTCAGGAAAACATCGAGGCATTCGGCGGCGATCCTTCACGCGTCACCATATCCGGCCAGAGTGCCGGTTCCGGCTCCTGCTGCACACTCATGAATGCGCCAACAGCCCGCGGGCTTTTCCACCGCGTGATCTGTCACAGCGGAGACATTTTCCAGCCGGAACGCGATGTCCCGCTTTCGGATGCCGAAAGCTGGGGAGAAGAACTCGCGGAGAGCTTCGGCTGCAGTACGCTTGACGAATTCCGGAAGGTTCCGGCAGAAGAACTTTACCGGGACGGCGATCCGATGATGCAGAGAGTCGGAAAGCTCTGCACCTGCGTCATAGACGGCGCATTCCTGCCGGGTCCTCAGGGAGAACTGACGCTCCGGAACCAGTGCCAGAAAGTTCCGGTAATTATCGGTACGAATCTGGACGAGGGCAGCCGGTGGAAGGCGGAGGAATATGTTCCGCAGATACTTGGCCGTTTCGGGCTTCCCGGCGATCTCTATGCAGACAAAGGCGACATCAACGCCCAGGCGGCTGCGCTTGCCGTCGATTACTGGTACGCGCGACATCTCTCCTGGGCAGGAATCCGGGTCTCGGAATACGCGCTTCCGACCTGGCAGTATGTTTTCGCACGCCGGCTCGGTCCGATGGGGGCGTTTCACGGCGCCGAGATCCCCTACACCTTCGGAACCCTCACATCTCCGCCGGATTTCGGGAAACCGCTTCCCTATACTCAAGAGGATTTCGTCCTCTCCGATCTGATGCATCATTACTGGGTAAATTTCGTAAAGAACGGCGATCCGAACGGGGAGGGACTTCCCGAATGGCCCCAAAAAGCCATGGAGCCCGGATCTCATATGCAGTTCGATGTGGTTTCGGAGATGCGTCCGGACCTCCTGACGGAGACCGGAGAACTGGTAATCCCGGCTGTAGACCGGTGGATGCGGGGAAGGATCTGATCAAGACATAATGAGACCGGAGGCACTCAGCCTCCGGTCTCAGCATGTCATATCACCGCTCCGTCCCGAATGTTTCTCCGTAGATCCGCTCCGCAATCGCCGCCACTGAGACTCTGTGCGACTGTGCGCGGTTTGACAGCACAATGACCGCCCGATGCTTCCTGCTGTCAAGAAGGATCTGGGAGGAGTATTTGGAAGTTTCTCCTCCATGGCCGATGACGCCGTCGGATCTAACACCCCAGCCGAGGCCGGTCTCGTTCGTCCCTTCCGCGGTTTTCTGCGGCGCTGCGGAAAGGGTCCTCCCTTCATCAATCACATCATCGAAATACAGTCTCGCGAAGGCACAAAGGTCCGAGATGTCCGAACTGAGGCCGGCTGCGGGCAGAAAAGCGTCATTCTCTTTCCATTTCCATGCCCCGCTGATCTTCGGCTGATACATAAACACCGTATCCGAAAGGCCGAGTTCCGCGGCATAGGCTTCAATCGCTTCCGCAGCGCTCCTGCCCTCCACCGCCTCGATCACTTTGCCGAGTACCGCATAGCCGAAATTAGAGAAACTGTATCCGTACGGCGCCGTCCCGCCTGCGGAGAAGCGCCGCATGAAAACAGGAACCTTATCGCTGCGGATTCCCTTATAGGGATTATACCCGAAACGGAAGCGCAGAGACTGCCAGAAACCGTTTGTCCGGTAATCCGCATAGGCTGAGGTATGCGTCAGAAGCTCCCCAAGCGTCGGGTCGTATTTCCCGCCGAAATCGATATATCTGCTGACAGGGTCCGACAGCGAAACTTTCCCCTCCGAGACATATTTCCCGAACAGTGCTCCCGTAAAAGTTTTCGTGAGCGAGCCGATTTCATACTGCGCCTGCAGAATTTCTTCCGCCCCGCTGCCATCCGCTGTTTCGATCTGTCCGTCTGCCCCGATTTCCCCGGATATTTCCGAGAGAAGCTCCCCGTCTTTCCCGTAAGTCCGGATCTCCAGCTTCTGATCTTCGATCACCGCAATGCAGAGCTTCAGGTTTTTCTGCCTTTTTGCGTATTTCTGAATCAGCGTCTCAGAAGTCGCGCCGGCCCATTCCTGTGCGCTTTCCTGCCGGTTCATACGGATGATTCCGACCACGACAAGGAGCGCAGCCATCACCACGCATACAAGAAAGACTCTTTTTTTGGGAAGTTTCGTTTTAATCATGGTTTCTCTGTTGTCATCTTCCGGAGCGCTGCCCCGGGAAAATCATTTCACCGCGTTCTCGATCAGACGCAGGAATGAAGGATGTTCTATCACCGAAAGCACATGGCCGGGTGTGAAGACAATGACCTTTCCTTTGCCGATTTGCCGTATATAACCGGCGATCTGCCGGTCATCCCCGTGAGAGGTGCTGTAAGCGAAAACCTCGATATCTTCCGCCGTAATGCCGATATGATAATGCTCGTCCCGAAGCGTAAAGTCTTCGCAGCCCTCCGTGAGCGCGCAGGGTTCAAAATGCACGTTCACATCACAGCGCGGCGGATGTCCGATGAAGTAATTGCCGATCAGGTTTTCCATCTCCGTGCCCTGGCGCCAGCAGTTTCCGGCATGCAGCGCGATGAGTTTTCCGCCGGCCTCGACATACTCGCGGAATTCCTTTGGGTTGACTTCGGTCACCCCCTCTTCAAACCAGGGATTTTTGTTTGCAGCGCTGACGGTATTGCCTTTCCAAAGAAGCACTGCCGGAAATTTTGCAAGATATTCCGGGGTCAGGATGTCGCGTGCGCATCGGATATAAGTGATGTCATACTTTTCATTCAGTGAAGACATGCCCATCTCCACCACTTCCGCCGGATGCCAGAAATCATCCGAGATCACCAAAAGTTTCATTTTGTCCCTCCTCCTGCTGAAAAGTTAATATGATTATCTCCAAACTGTATACACCGTTCCGCGTTTTCAGTATTTCCTGAACAGTTCCGACCAGCCTTCCGGCACATAATCGTCGTAATAATGCTCCGTCCCGACATGAAGGCCGTTGTCGAGGCTGTTTTGGAACACCCGGTCCGCTTCGGTACTGAATTCCACCTCCCGTCCGTCCGCATCGGTATAGGTATTGACGCCCATCATCGATTCGTGGCGGAGTCTCCGGATCCGATCGTCTGTCGATTCGCCCGCTCCGATGTAATCCATCGACGGCGCGCCTGTCGAATACAGGGCTCCGCCCGGTGCATGCAGGCGGTCGTAATCCGACATCATCCGGCTCTGGTGAGCCCTGAAAGCATCCAGGTCCTGCGAAAGCGACTGCCGCATTCTGTCCGCCTTGGCCCATCCCGCCTCATGCTGCTGCCACATCAGACTGATCTGCGCCTGTGTCTCCCGGGACTGCATTGCGGCTGCCTGAAGCGCTTTCTGCTGATTCTGCTGTGCGAGCGCCTTCGCATAAGCCTCAAACTCCGGCGTCATGGAGAGTGACTCGTAAAAACTGTTGTAGACGGCAATCAGCTCCCGGTCCGGCTCCCTGTCGGACAGCATATATGTGACAAGCGGAATTCCCCAGCTGATCAGTGTCAGCGGCCGTGCCATCTGTGCGTAGATGCCGCTGAGGTTCAGTCCCTGCGGCATTACCTGAATGAGGAGGCCTCTGCGCCACAGGGTTACAAGAAGCGTTTTCCTGCCCTGCTTCGTTTCGACCGTATACATACCGGTTCCGCCGTCGTTCACCGTATCCTGAACCTGGACATTCATCGGCATGGGAGAAATGGACGCAGCCTGCATCGCGGTTCTGTACATGTCTTGTATCTCCTGCTCCTGCTCGGGCTGCAGGAGCTGACACTTCCGGTCCGTCAGATTGAAATACTGCAGCGCTTCGGCATACTGTCCGGTGAATTCCGCCGCAAATTCGTCAAGCTGCAGTGCGGCATCACAGGGCTCGTGAATGATGACGCCCTCTTCGTTTCGCGCGCCTTCCGGGAACCCTGAGCCTCTGTCCGACCAGCTGTAATTCTCGCCGGTACGGAAATACAGCCGGTACGGCTCGCCCTCCTTCGCGGCAGTCCCGCGGATCACAAAGCCCTCGGACAGCTGAAAACGCCTCGGAGTATATACTGCTTCCGGTGTGAAACCTTCCGGAAGCTCGGCCTGGTACAGGGCCGTCCCGCTTTTCTGATCAGAAAACATTAATTTCATAAGACAATCCTCTGCATTACCCGCATAATCAGCGGACTTTCACCGTTGAGCCGCATACCTTGCCGCTATTCGGTCCCGGGCCGAAAAGTTTCTCCGGCTTTACGTCCTGTGTGACCGGCTTTTTATGGACCTGAAGACGGTTCCGCTTCGTATGCTTACTGTCACAGATAATAATAAAGCAACTCCCTTTTCCTGTCAATGCGTCAATTAATTATCTGCAGCATCAGTAAAAACCAGGCCGGGGCAAAACTCCGTCCCCGCCTTCTTGACATACCGTATTCCGCTCCTGTATAATCCTGATGAAACAGGAGGAAATTCCCATGGCGAATATCATTGAAATCACAGACTTTTCCGATCCGCGGCTCGACGTTTATGCGCGCCTTAGGGAACCCGCCCTGAAAAACGGCGCGGCGGAAGATCAAAGCCTTTTTATCGCAGAAAGTCCGAAGGTGATCGAACGCGCGATGGATTTTCCCTGCCGGCCGGTTTCGATGCTCCTCGAGCGGAGGCATATTGAAGGGCAGATGAAGGAACTGATCATCCGTGCCGGGGACATTCCGGTATTTACGGCGGATTTTGATGTGCTGACTAAGATCACGGGCTTCCACCTGACGCGCGGCGCGCTGTGCGCAATGGAGCGGCCCGGACTTCCCGATCCTTCGGAGCTTCTCAGGAATTCTCACCGGGTTGCTGTCCTCGAGGATGTCGTCAACCCGACGAATATCGGTGCGATTTTCCGCTCTGCCGCAGCGCTTTCCGTCGACGCGGTGCTTCTCACGCCAAACTGCTGCGATCCCTTCTACCGGCGTGCAGTCCGCGTCAGTATGGGCACGGTATTCCAGATTCCGTGGACCTATCTTATGGAAGATGAAGCCGACTGGCCCGGTCAGGGGCTTTCTCTCCTCCGCGCTTTCGGTTTTGAAACCGCCGCGATGTCCCTTACGGACCGCACTATACCGGTCTCTGACCCGAAGCTATGCGGCATCGACCGCCTCGCAGTCATCTTAGGCACCGAAGGCGACGGCCTGTCCGAAAAGACCATCGCCTCCTGCGACTATAATGTAAAAATCCCGATGCGGGAAGGCGTCGACTCTCTGAACGTCGCGGCCGCCGGTGCAGTGGCCTTTTATGCACTCGCAAAGCGATGAATCTGGTCCCTTTCTGCGGCAAGGGACGCAGTTCTCAGCGTCTGTTTATCGGACGGGCTGAGCCCCGTCAGTAACCGAGTTCCCGCAGGATAAACTCCGCCGCCTGTCTCTGCTGTTCCTCAGCCGATATCAGCGCTTTCCCGTCTCCCCGCTGCAGCCCGTAATTCCCGAACTGCGCATGATTGCCGCCCCGGATCTCTGTTTCCGCCCGATGGCCGGAAGCGTACTGTTCCCCCTCGGCAAGTTTTTTCATGTTCAGTACGGAATCCTCCGATCCGTACAGGATCAGCTCCAGGTCTTCCTCATCAAGCGGCTTTGTCGGATAAGCGGCACACAGAACGACGCCGGAAAGCTCCTTGTGTTTCGCCGCATATAAAGCCGCCATGGCTCCGCCGAGGGAATGTCCGCCGATGAACCAGCGGCTGTAATCATACGAGGAAATCACCTTATCCGCCCGGTTCTGGCCGAAAAAGGCGAGCCGGAAAGGCATTCTCAGAAGGAACACGTCAATGCCCTCTTCCGCGAGCAGCCGAAGAAACGGCGCATAGGCCTTTTCCTCCACCTTGGCGCCCGGATAAAAGATCAGCGCATCCCGAACGCCGGGGCCGTCGAAAAACCACCCCTCACCGATATCCGTCACCGTAACCCTGTCCGAAGACTGCAGCGCCTCATCTGCGGATGCATCCGCATGATAATAGATTCCCGTATACAGGAAAAACGCCCCTGCCAATATGATAATGATCGTGACCGCGATGATCAGGATCTTCTTTTTCCGTGACATTCTGTTTCTCTTTTCCGACATCCGATACGCCTCTCCCCGGCTTAATAACCCGGTCTTCAGAAGAAGCCAGTTTGCAGGCTTCAGAAAACGACAGCAGTTTCCTATCCGAAATGGTGCACAAAAAGCACATAAAGGAGCACCGCCGTCAGCGCAACAATCATCATAAGGAGCGCAAAGGACATGGTGTCCGAAAGGTTGTGGGTTTTTCGGACAAAAGTCCTGCGGAGACGGTAGAACAGTTCGGCAAAATAGTGGCTCCCCTCCGCTTCTTTCCCGCGGCGCTTCTGGATCCGGTCGACCGCATTTCCGATCCGGTAGGAGACAGAATTCTCCGCTTCATCCGTCGGCGGCGGAGAAACCGGCCGCAGAACGCTTCGCGAAAGCAGGTAGACCAAAGCGTCCGTCATGTCGGAAAATACGCGGCTCAGGACACCGGATGCGCGGACCAGGGCTTTGGATACAGGCTTCAGCACAAGGTTCTCGCCGAAAAGCTGTGCCAAAGCGCCGGAAGCTTTCATAATCCACCGGCACAGAGGCTTCAGGACTTTATTCTCCCCGAATACCGCCGCAGCCGGTCCGAAGATTCCCGGAAGCAGCCGGAGAAGAAGCGGTCGGTAGACAGAATCCTCCAGATCCAGCTTCGCCGGCAGGACATTCACATATTCTCCGTTCTTCATCAGGCATTTCCGAACGATCACAAGATAAATCGCCGCACCAAAAAGAAGCGAAATTCCCGCGCCCTTCAGGTTCTCCAGAGAGAAATAGGACATTTTTCCAAGCTCTTCCGCCCGGAAAAAAGACGAGCCGAGATGCGCAGTTCCCTGCATCAGCGTATTTCCGGAAAGCCCGAGAACCGGCATGAGAACAGCCGCGCCGATCAGCGCGATATGCCCGAAAACGCCGAGATATTTCGGGCGGTGCGCCTTCATTTCCGCCTGGAACGCCGCTGCATCCTTTCCCGGTTTCTCCGCGAAAATGCAGACATAAAGCTTCGTCATGTAGGCAATCGTCATGCCGCCCGAAAGCAGGAAAATCCATTCGACCAGCTTCAGCGCCCATCCGTAAATGTGTGCGGCTTCGACGATGCCTTCGTGAAGAAGCGTCTTGCTGATATATCCGTTGAAGCCCGGGATTCCGCCGATACCCAGTGCTCCGAGAAGGAAGCAGACCTGAAGCACGGATTTTTTTCGCCCGAAACCGCGGATTTTATTCAGATTCAGTTCGTGCAGGTTCATGAAGACGACACCCGCCGCCAGGAACAGCACAAGCTTCAGCAGCGAGTGATTGACCATATGCAGCATCGCACCCGAAGCGCTCAGAGTTCCCTCTTCCCCAAGGAGACAGGTGCAGGCAATCCCGATCAGGATGAAGCCGATCTGCGACATCGAGGAGCAGGCAAGCGTCCGCTTCAGGTCCACGGAAAGAAGCGCGAGAACCGCCCCGAGGAACATTGTAACCGTCCCGAGCACAAGGATCAGCGCGCCCCATCCGGGGTCATCACGAAACAGCCCGCAGGAAATCGCGATTACGCCGAAAATGCCGGATTTTGTCAGCACGCCCGAAAGCAGCGCGGAAGCCGGCGCGGGGGCTACAGGGTGCGCTTTCGGGAGCCAGATGTGCAGGGGGAACATGCCCGCTTTCGCACCGAAGCCGACGAGAATACAGACGCCTGCGGTATAAAGGGTCTTTTTGTCCCCGCATTCTTTTGCGCATTCGTAAAGCCCGGAGATTTCCGTGGTTCCGAAAGCATTCTGCAGAAGGTAAATTCCGAAAAGCGCCGCAAGTCCGCCGATCACGGCGATCGCAAGGTAGGTGTTCGCCGCCCGGACTGCGCCATCCGTCTCTTCCTGTATGACCCAGACGAAAGAGGTGAATGACATGATTTCAAAGAACACAAGCGCAGTAAAAAGGTCTCCCGCAAAAAACACGCCGAGAATCGCGCCTTCCGTCATCAGATTGAAGAAATAATAACGCACGACGTTATGGTGGCCATGAAAATATTCCTTAGACAGGAGAAGCGTCATAAACCACATAAATGCGATGATCAGGCCGTAAATCCTGCGGAAGCCGTCGATCGTGAAATAAAGGCCGTAGGACAGGACCGCCGATATGCGGAATTCCGGAACCGGCCGCAGAAATGCGGCTGCCAAAAGCACCAGCATCAGGGCGGAGGACGCCAGCGCAATCCAGTATGGCGCATTTGACTCCGTATGATCTGCGGCATGCGCCGCACCGGTATGAGCATCCCGGTCCTGCCGCCCTCTTCCCCGGGAGAAATGCCCGGAAAGCGCCGCAGTTACTGCAGAAAACATCGGAAGGAAAACCATCAGCGCAAGCATCAGAATTCACCTCCAGTCACCCGCACCGTCTCCGCAATCTCCTGCGCATGACGGATCACAATGCCCGGGAACAGGCCGGTCAGAAGGATTCCGGCAGCAAGGATCAGCATCGGGACCAGCATCCATAAAGAGGCGTCGCGGATCTTCTTCCCGGAAGCGTCATTTTCCGGAATCGTCTGTTCCTTTCCCGGGAACCAGACGGTCCGTACCGTTCCGAGCATGTAAACCGCCGTGAGAAGCGCCGCGAGAAGGATCACGCCCGCACCCGCATAGGATAAGGGCGTATTCTCCTCTGCAGCGGCCGTGAGGAGATGCCACTTGCTGATAAAGCCCGAAAGCGGCGGAATCCCCGTAAGCGCGATCGCCGAAACCGTGAAGCAGACAAAGGTCATCTTCATCTTCCGCCCCAGTCCGTTCAGTTCGAAAATGTATTCCCGCCCCGTCCGGTGCAGCACCGCGCCGGCGGCGAAGAATGCAAGAATTTTGATCTCCGCGTGGAAAGCCATGTGCAGAAGCGCTCCCGTGAGTCCCGCGGGGCTCATGAGGTAAATGCCGAAAAGAATGTATGAGAGGTTTGCGACCGTCGAATATGCGAGCCGCCGCTTCCAGTGCACCTCCCGGACCGCACGCACCGCGCCGTAGAGAATCGTGAAAACCGCCAGTGACAGCAGCAGGTGCTGGGCCCAGGATCCCCGGAGAATCTCCGTTCCGTAGCCGAAGTAAGTCAGCCGGAAAACCGCAAAAACACCGGCTTTGAC
Organism: uncultured Eubacteriales bacterium; assembly: GCA_902772745.1. Taxonomy (GTDB): domain Bacteria; phylum Bacillota; class Clostridia; order Lachnospirales; family Lachnospiraceae; genus UBA1267. The sequence goes on along the minus strand of CACYBV010000111.1, from coordinate 1,001 downwards.
GACTGCGACCGCATGCAGAAGCGCCGTCACCGGGGTCGGTGCGACCGAAGCCTTCGGAAGCCATCCGTGCAGCGGGAACATGGCGGATTTGACGCCGAATCCGACGACGCCGATCACATAGAAAACCCGGGTGATATCGACGGATTCTTTGAGTATTCCTCCGCCGATAAGATACAGCATCGAAATCAGCGCGAAAGCGGCGCCGCCCAGAGAAAAGCCAAAATAGGTCCGCGCCGCGCGGATGGCTTCGGGCGTTCCCGTATGCATGACAAGCGGCACCGTCGTCAGCGTCAGGAGCTCATAGAAAATATACAGCGAAAACAGGTTCCCGGACATTGAGATTCCGAGCGTCACGCCGTAAGCCATCGTGAACCAGGTAAAAAAGACATTCTGCCGCGGATCGTCCTCAAGATATTCAAAGGCATAGCAGACTGTGAGCGGCCAGAGCGTCGCGACAATGCCCGCAAAAAACCGGCCGCCGGCATCGAAGCGCAGCTTCAGCGTAAAATCTTTCGTGAACTGCAGGAGAATTGACGGCGCATCATCGGCCCACAGGATCATAAGCCACGCCGCTGCCGATGTCAGAAGCGTGACTGCGCCTGTATAGATCCGGACCGTTTTTCTTTTACGGATCCGAAAGGCCTGTATCAGTGCGCCCGACAGGATCGGGAGCAGAATCACAGGCAGAAGAAATGCCGAAGATATTTTCATAAAACAGCCTTAAAAGAGTTCTGCAAATCCGGTTTCAAAAAGTCCGCTGAAATATCCCGAGAAAATTCCGAGAAACAGCGTTCCGAGGGCGAGGATTATAAGAGGCGCCAGCATCAGCCGGCCGCCCTCCCTGCTCTTCTCCCCGGCCCTGAAATCCTTTCCCGGAAAGAAGCCCGCGACTGTCACAGGGAAGAGATATCCGGCGGTAAGCAGCGCCGACACCAGGAGAATCACCGGCCCGAGCCAGCTGATGACCGAAACGCCGGATGTCAGCGCGCCTTCCGCGAGGA
>CACYBV010000110.1 GCA_902772745.1 uncultured Eubacteriales bacterium | reverse complement strand
TTCTGCCGGTTTCCTGACAATGGAGACCGCACATCCTTCGCTGTTCAATGGGCTTATTTCAAAATCAAAATAGCTGTCGCTTCTGGTGGTCAGGGGAATGACTGTGCCCTTCCACTGATCCTTTGGTAATGAGACAATATCATAATACATGTCCTGTTTTCCTCCTCAAATGTCGGGTTATATTTTCATATTGCCCCTTTACCGGGAACAAATATCTGTGTCAATCCCTGTTTTACCCTTCTGTCCGGTGAAATCGGATCATCGGATTCCTGCGCCGTTTCGCAGACTCAGCATCTTTCTGCCCCGACTGCCGAAAGAAACTGCTTCGCGATATACATACAGCCGGTTTGGTTCGGATGTACCCGGTCCCACGCAATATTCGTGGAGTGCATGTGCTGAAACAGCCGGTCCCAGCCTGTCTGAAGATCCACAAAGGTCAGCTGATATTTTTCTGCGAGCTTCTTTACAACCGCACCGTATTCATCCATCCTCGCGCGCATCGGATCCGCAGTATTGGGCTCCATATAGTACGGCGTCATGAGAATCATTCCCTTAACCTGAGGCAGCGTTTCTTTGATCAGTTCTTCGTAGGTTTCTTCGTATTCCTCCAGAGGGACATGCGTTTCCGGCATCTGCGGGCAGTCAAACTGCCGCCAGACATCATTAATGCCGATGAGTACACTGACCCAGTCAGGATGAAGGTCCAACACGTCGCTTTGCCAACGCACTTTAAGATCCCGGATCTGGTTGCCGCCGATCCCCATGTTCACAACCCGGAGCCCGAGTTCCGGATACATACAGTTAAGAAGTGCACCCGCACAGGCCACATAGCTGTGTCCCCAGGCATTAAAGAGTCCCTCGCCGACAGGTCTCGCTCGTTCATAGTCTGAAATGGAATCTCCGATAAAGAGCACCGTGTCATCTTTCTCAAACAGCATTTTCTGATCCTCCCTTTTGCTTATCCGGCAAATCCGCATGAACCCTTGTCGGGGACATTCGTCCCGGATTCATATGATGCCCGGAATTCCATGTTGATTTCCCGGATTTCCTTCTTTCCGTCAATATAGTCCTGATACATATCCGCGAGTCCGGCTGCACAGCCGTCACAAAGCCCGGAGATATTTCCGATCGAATCTGCAACGATCAGTTCACGTTCTTCTCTCGTTGTGTCTTTAATTAAAATCGAATCCATGGCATTACCTTTCTTAATACCCGAGAAATTTTTTCAGGTCCCTGTTCGGAAGCAGCTCCTTTTTCCCCAGACCGAACGAGTAATCCGGAACGATTTCCAGATACCGGTCCAGGAATTCCTCATAGGTCTTTGCTTCGAAGCAGTCCGGTGTGATGAAGAATTCCCTGCTGCCGCCGGTCGTACGGTTTCCGGCCGTCACGCTCACTTTGTAATCGCCGGATTTCAGCCTGTAGAAAACATAGCTCTCAAGATTCCAGCCATGCAGACTGACATGCCCGAACGGAGGCGCATAACTGGCCACGGTTTCATTGGCATGAAGCGCCGCGCTCTGGTATTCGCTCTCCACGCATTCTATAAATCGTTCAGCGCTTTCAGCGTCGAACACCGAATACCCGCCTTCATTCCAGTATTTTCTGACAAATTCAAGGTCTCCGTCGACTTTCTGTATATCATACTGGCAGTTCTTCCGGAGCATCTTTTTATCCAGCCAGTGATAATCTTTTTTTACATGGTTGAAAGCCTTTTCGAGATATACATTTATGTCTGTACCGAACTTGAATTTCTCTTCCGGATTTGATTTTTCAACTGTATCGTGTGTGTATCTGCACAGGAAATCGATGAACTCATCCGCAGTTGTGCCCTCAGTCCAGGGAGTCACAATATCCGAATCGTCATAATAACTTTTGCTGATCTGACCGAAAACATATTTGCCGTGAAGAGGCGCGATCTGCCAGACAGGCGTGCATTTTCTCATCATCGCAAGACTTGCCCAGCAGAACTCCTTCCGCAGTTTTTCGAGCGCCTTTTCGTAATATACGTTAATATCTGTCCCGTATTTGAACAGCTCCGGATCCGTCGAAGGATTTTTGTTCAGTTTCTTTTCGCGCCTTTTTTCTTTCTCCCGTTCCAGCTCCATCGCGAAGAACTGATCGACGCCAAGCGGCGTCCATGCCCAGACTTTATCAGAAGCATGGCTTGCGAGCGCCGAAGAATAGATAAAGGCGCCGCCGGCTTCGTGCCGCCACTTGTTCCATCTGCCCGCCGCCAGACTTCCGTCCTTCATGATCAAAAGACAGTACTGTTCATCTTTTGGGTTCTTTTTATCGGCAAACGATTTGAAGCCTTCAAACTGAACACTGCGGCAGTCTTCTTTTTCCGGTCCGAGATTGATCCAGTTGACCCCTTCTTCTTCAAGGCTTTCCGTCAGGTCATAGCGTTCCAGAGAGTGCCATCTTTCAACCTCTTCCGATTTTATTGCGTCGGCAGTTCCGCGGATAAACTCCCCTGATGCTCCCTGTCCGTTCCCCGACGGATGCCAGCTTCCGGCTGTAAAGTCACCGTTCTTCAGCTCAAGCAGGCAGAATTCTCCGTACTGCGGCATATCTTTGTCCGAAATATCGTGAAATTCGTTAAAGGACAGGCTGAGATCTTTATAGTTTACGACAAACATGGTTCCCCCTTTATTTTCCCGGTTTGCGAGGCCGGCCAAAATTGCCGTCTGTTTCCCGACGGCCGCCCCGCTGCTCTTGACAATGTTCGCAGTCCGGCTGAATAAAATCGGTCTTGCCACGGATTCAGCAGTCTTCTTTAGGGATCAGCCGTACCGAAAAATCATTGGTTATCCTGTTCCTGGTCAAAATGTTACTGATGCAGATTTCTTTTTGATCCACAATGATCTGTTTCAGGGGATCTCTTTCACATAATCCCCTCTCTGCTTTTACCAGTATAATTATATGCCTTATTTGTCCTGTATGCAAGACGCTATACAGCATTTTTGATTTGTACCCGGAACGCAGTAACCAATCCGGGATTACCTTCTCAGGAAGACCGGAGCTTACGTGAAATAGGCACCATAAGTGCATTTTTCGGTTTTATTGTTGGACATTTGTTGGACAGACCTGTTTATAATATGCCTCGTAAAGCACAATCCCGTTCATATGCCGAGAATATCCGCCGCCATAAACAGACACAAGTTCATTTGGCGTCAGACTTTTCAAGGCGTCGGGAATCACCCGTATCGATATCGCAGAAAACAGGAGATTGATATTATGCCTATGCCGAAAAAAACTCAAGCCGATCCGCTGCCGTTTGCCTATAAGCAGATCCGCGATCCCAAGACCGGGGAATACTCCTATGTACGTCTGGTCTCTCCGCAGATCCCTGAATACATTCTTTACACAGGCAATCCGGGCGTGCTTCAGCGCTTCTATAATGAGAATTCTCAGAACCTGACCGCTGCCGACCGCAAGTATCTGAACGCGAGAATTCATACCGCGAATAAAATTGAGAATATCAGGGCTTCGAATATCCATCGGATCGCGCGGAACGAAGCGCCGATCCAGCCCGCGATTACAACGAACAAGGGCTTCACCGGCATCAACGTCAAATACGACGGACCCCAGACATCCAATAACGGCTGCTGGTCCAATGGCTTCAGCCTCCTCTTAAAGACGCGCGGCGTCGACTTAAGCCCTGAGGAAATTCGCGCCTGGCGGCCGAATTTTGAGCCGGGACAGGAACAGCGAATGGCCGCTAACTCGCGCTTCGGCATGGATTACGACGGCCTCGGAAAAGCCTATGAGAACGCGGACATCATCCAGGAGGTCCTGCCGAACACCGCGGTGAATTCCGTGACGCTGAACCCTCTGCCGAACGAATTCGAGCTGACGGGGCTTCCGCCGAAGCCACACATTCAGAACTCTGAGTTCATGACGGCGGAAGAACTGAATGCACTCCCCGAAATGCAGGAGTATAACCGACGAACTGCAGGCGCCAAGGAAAATGCCCGCAAAGTCTACAAGCAGGAGCTCAAGAAGCAGCTCGGCACGATCGTCCGGAACGCGCTTGAAAAGGATAAGTCCCCGATCATTATGAATGTCGGAAGCAATCACTTCGTCACGATCACCGGCATCAGCAAACACGGCAACCGCCTGCGGATCGAGGATTCCATGCGCTCGCTTGACAAAACGACGCAGATCAAGTCCATCGACGACCTGGTCGAGCAGTACCTGATCAGCCGCCCGATGAAAGACGTGAACGGGATCACGCTGACCTGGCTGAAGGACCTGCCCGTCCCGGCAGCTGAAAATAAGGGTGCCCAGCCGATTGCCGTCCATGAAGCGACAATGCCGTTGGTACCGAGGATAGATGCCGATCCGGGCGCCGCTCCCGCCCCGGTTCCTGCCCCTGTGGGAGGCGCGCCAGCCATAGACGCCGGGAGCGCCGCCTATAAAGGCGCCGTCACCATTGATCCGGCGAACGGATCGGTTAAGCTCTCGGAGCCTGATGGAACTACAATCGGCACCCGGACGGAAGAAGACACCTCCATCGGTCACATGAGAGGCCAGCAGGTTTCGGAAACCCTCTTCGTTGACCAGGGGTCGATGTCCCAGAAGCTGAATGGCGCCCGGCTTTACGCCAACGCGGGTGACGACAATGTTTACGGAGCGAACAGAATATTCTTCGGCTCGGCAGAGACCTACTATCCGAAGAAGGTTTATTTCCCCGGTGATCGCGAAATCAATCGCAATTACATGAACGAAGACATGCAAAGCCGGTTGGAAATGGAGCGGAAGCTCGCGGCCCGCGTCCGCCAGGACAAGCGTTCCGCACGGCCGGAAAACGACACTTTCGGAAGCTATATCTACGACCATCAGACCGGGATTTACAACCAGAATCCGGACTCTGCCTACTATATAGCCAGAATTTATGCCGCAAACATGATCCTGAACCAGATGGATAACGTTCCGCCGGGCCGTCTCTCCATGCCGCTTACGGAGCAGGATCGTCAGGCGATCGAGGCACTTGCCGTCAAGATGACGCCTACGGTCAACGGCATGCTCGCTGAGAAAATGGGCAAGGTCGATCTGCCGCTTCTCGCGGTCAAGGATGATCCGACGGAGCTCATTCTGAAGGTTTCGGACTTCGCGGATTCTTACGCCGCAGCCGCCAACATGGACATTGTGGAAAGAAAATCCGCAATCGACGACGCTTATGAGGCCATGCGGAACACCGGGACAGGGCGCAACTATCTGGGCTTCAGAAGGGGCAGGAACGACGACGAATACACAGACATGATGGAAGACCTCGGGAAATATAAGGATGTTCTCGCAAATGATCAGGTACCCGACGGTCCGACTGGCTACAACCTGATCCAGAAGTGTCTCAAATACATTGACAACAAGATGCCCATGCGCAGCACCACCGACGGTCAGATCCGTTTTGATAATACGATGCGTGTCCTGAAGCAGATCATGCCGGCGAATCAGTTCCGTGTCCTCTGCAATAAAATCAACCGGGCGCGCGAGGTCTCAAACGAACCGACAAGTTCGAAATATGTTACTCCCGACACCTACGCGCCGATGACGCTCAACAGGTATATTGCCCAGCAGATGAAGGGCATCGACCTGGTCGGCACTTCCGAAGTGAAGAGACGTTTATCAAACATTCTCGCAGCGCGGGAAATTGCCAAAGACCGTCGTTGGGAAGATCCTCAGAAGGGCATTGTCATCAACCCCTCGCAGCAGAAGCAGGACGAGGCCGCAATCAAACAGCGCGCCGACGAAATCCGCAGAAACCCCGCGATGAACACCCTGGCCGAG
>CACYBV010000109.1 GCA_902772745.1 uncultured Eubacteriales bacterium | reverse complement strand
CTTCCCGGTTACTTCATTCTGGTTATATACAATTTCCGACAGGCCGGTCGTACGGTTCTTCTTGTAATATACCTGCGAATCCGCGACTGCAAGAAGCGTCGCCAGGTCCCCTTTGATCATTTCCGCACTCCGCTTTTCCCCGAACGCAAACTCCTTGAACATCCTGATCGTCGAATGACAGCCATCCGGATTTCCTGGGATATTTCTGGTCCACGGCACAAGTTTCGACGGATCACTGGGCATTTTATCCGCGCCGTAACGCACCAGCCTTTCTTCAGGATTGCTGTTGGCGGAGACGCCGACGATACGATTATATGCATAAATCTCGTTCATGTCGAGGGAGTTGGTATGCCCGGAAAGTTTTGCTGCTCCGTATCCCGACAGACTGATGGGATCATAATCCTCGTCCGCTTTGGTACGCACTTCATTGATCCTGTCCACGACAGCTTCTGTTCTCTCTCCGCGGCTTCCTTTTTTTCTGCTTCCTCCTCGATACTCTTCCCGTCGAGTGCCAGCTGGAATTCCGGCGACATGGCAATGGCCTGCAGGCGTCCCGTGATTTCCGCCATTGTATTCCGATAGTATCTGTCATCTCCGGATTTCCGGTACTGTTCTTCGATATTGATTGTTTTTCCTGCCATGGTTTCGGCCCCTTTTTGTTATTTTTTTGTATTTTAACACCCGATGTCCGACGAATGTCCAACAAAAAAATATAATTTTTGAAAAACAGCTTATCTTTTGCCTTAATGGAGAATCCGAATTCCTATCCGTCTGTCGTCCTGCAGGTTTTAATAGTCAAAAGTTTCGTTTTCAACATGAATGGCTGCGGTCAGTTTTTCACCCTCATAAGGTTTTCTGATTTCAATCATATTCAGAACAGTATAGCCCTTCGAGCGGAGAAACTGAATCATGGTTTCATTGTTCGGATGAACAAAGTTATACACGGTATCTTCTCCCATTGACGCAGCGATCTCCTCCGCTTTACTGAAGAGCATTGAAGCAATGCCTTTTCTCCGGTAATCTTCCCGCACATAGATATGTTCAACCCATAAGCAGGGTTCATCAATCCGGCATACGATATAACCGACGAAGACGCCCCGGTATTCAGCCGCATATACCGGAAAACCGGCTTCTAAAAACTCAAGGATTTCCTCTTTTCCCGCATCAGTATCGGGCTGTGATCTGATGCCTCTTAAGGACTTCAGCTGAGTTCGGAATTCGGCGGCGAGAGGCGCCAGCTTTCCTGCATCTGCAGTCTCGATCCGGATTAGTTTCAGGCTTCCTGTATGGGTCGGCCGCGAAGACATTTCCTCTTTTCGGACTTGTCTTTCAGATCTCAGAAGCGCATACCAGCATGCATCGCAGATCCCCCGGTTGTTTCTGTCGGAGCTTCGCAAAGTGCCCTCATATTTCATTCCGCACTTTTTCATAACCATACCCGAATGCGGGTTTCTCGGGTCGTGCCGGCATTCGATACGGTTCGCGCCGACCTCGTCGAAAAAGAAATCCATCACCGCTTTCAGCGCCTCTGACATGATTCCCTGATGCCACCAGTTTTTACCGATGCAGTAGCCGATATGGACCGTATCGATATCGTCATTCATACTCACCGCCGCAATGCTTCCGATGGGATCATTTCCATGCTCTTTCAGTACAATCGCCCACTGATAATAGTTTTCCTGTGCGTAGGAGGAAAGCCACTTTTCCAATACCGTTCTTGTGACATCGATACTGCGGTGTGCCGGCCATGTCAAAAACTCGGTCACCTCAGGATCAGATGCCCAGTTGTTATAGATGGCATCCGCGTCATTGACCGAGAATCGCCTAAGCAGCAGTCTTTCTGTTTCGATACGCTGTGTTCCGCAGTGCGTCATGTCTTTTCCCTCCGAGAATTGTCCGCTCAGTAACCCGCTTTGTCCTTCACCTGCATGGCGCCATAGTATGCGTACTTGGGTGTCAGGTCCTTGGTGTAAAGCAGGGGACTGTATTCTTTTCTCCAGGATAAGCTGTCGCAGAAGCCCCAGAAGGTAAGGGCGTCCATTTTGAGCTTGCCCGAATCCACCCGCTCGAACAGTCCGTTTATCAGATCATAGCAGAACTGCCCCTGCTTTTTGAGATTGTCATCTTCTGCAGGAAGCGGGTCCATGTATTTTCCAAGGCCGATGTCCAGTTCGGTCAGCTGGATCTTAAGCCCTGTCTCCGCCAGTTTATCAACCGCATAGAAATAACCCTTCAGGCTGTCGGAAGTATACAGGTGCGCCTGGAAACCGATGCCGTCGATCAGGTACTTTCCGTTTTCGTCTTTGAGCGTTTCCACGAATTTCAGAAGAGCGTCTGTCTTGTACTGCTCGTTGTAGTCATTATAGTACAGGTCAATACTCTCCGGAGCATATTTGTCAGCATAATAGAAAGCATACCAGAGGTAGTCATCGCCGATGATCTCCGACCAGTGGTTCTTTCGCATGCTCCCGTCTTCCATCCAGGCTTCGTTGACAACGTCAAACGCATAAAACAGATCCAGGAAGCCGAGTTCTTTTAACTTTTCAAAGGTGCCGCTGATAAAGGCTTCCATTCTTGAGAGCATCTCGTCGCGTCCCACAAAGCCGCCGCTCACGGTAAAGCCCTCGCGGAAGATCCAGTCCGGCGTCTGGCTGTACCATATAAGCGTATGTCCTCTCATGGCGAAGTTGTTTTCCTTTGCCCACTCAAGTATGGAAAGCGCCTCCCGGTTGAATTCGACCACCGGTTTTCCCGCTTCCTGGCTCTTGATCATATTAAGCGTATTCTCCGGCTTCATGGCATTCTCCATGGTAAGACTGTTAAACTGGCTTAACATGATCTCTGACGTATTCTCTTTGCCGATCATCGCCGAGGTGACACAGGTGCCGATTTTCATGCCGTGTTTTGCAAAAACCCCTTTTAAGGTCTTTTCCTCACTCTTGGCTGAGCCTGCGCTGCACCCGGAAATGAGCAATGCCAGGATGCCTGCGACACACAACACTGTCTTTTTCATGAACTGTTCCCTCCGTCTGTTTCTTTATTTTATTTGCAGAAAAGAATCATTTTGTTTCAAGTCAATTATATCAAAGAAAACTAACAGATTCAATGCCTAAAAAGGGAATCGCCAAATCACCGCACGCAGTCATTTTACAGGCTCCGGATCGTTCCCAGGGAGCATCTGGCTGCAAAAAAAGGCCGCCTCCGGGGAGTCCGAAATCCCAGAAAGACGGTCTTTTTTCTATAAGCATCTGCCGCATTAAACTTTTCAGGCCGCTTTGAAACATCCAGTCAGATACTGTTCCGGCCGAAGTTCTGTCTGGAAGAAAGAAGCGCGTAATGATCCGGATCAGCCGCTTCTTTTTCCTCTGCCTGAAGATTTGTTACAGCGTAAATGTCACCGGATCGTCGCCCTCGATCTCAAAGGGTCCCGGCATGGGGTTCTTCTCCGGACGCAGGTTCCCGAAATAATCGCGGTCGAAAATATAGCTGCCGCCGTCCTGATCTTCAAAGCGTTCTTCTGCGTGATAGGATTTTCCGAGAAGGTCGCTTGTTACGATCACTGTGGAGAGGCCGCGAAGCGCTTTGGGATCAACCGTGAGCCTTGCCATCCCGTTTTCGGGATCCAGGTCGATCCTGATTCCGGATTCCGCTTTTTCAAGAGCGCCTTCATCGATCGCGCTCGGCCGCGCCGAGTTGAGGTACAGATTGTTTCTGATCGTGCACGGAAGGTGCGCGGACAGCATTTTGGGGCTGAAAGGCTGCTCCCAGAACTTGTCGTCCGGGCCGGGGTACTCGTCATAGGAGCGGAGTCCGACGGGATAAAGCGTCGCATTGTTTCTGGTGGGCAGGCCGTCCATTTTGGCCTGTTTGTCCCGCTCCAGCTCTTCCTCAGTGCGCCTGGGAAGCGGCAGATGCTCGAAAAAGCCCATCGGAACCGGTTCGTCGTTGGAATCACCGTCTCTGAGGAACACATTCTGGATAAAGCGGTCGTCTCCGCCGATGATATTCGTATATCCGGCCACCGCCGTTTCGTGCGGGAAATGATAGGGCGTCATGCGG
>CACYBV010000108.1 GCA_902772745.1 uncultured Eubacteriales bacterium | reverse complement strand
GATCGGATTCCAGCTGATTGCGTATCCTTTGATCGGCGTCCTGACAAGATTCTTCCCAAAAGACAAATAAAGACGTCATGAGAAACGCGGGGCAAAAGCCCCGCGCTTTTCGTGAAGTCCGATACCTTCTCACCTATTTCCAACAGGAGCGGACTCAGCATTCCACTTTCTTTTCTTTACTGACTTCCCGGATGATTTCCCGGACCTTATCAGGATCTCCGCCGCATATCTGCAGGTAAACGCCGCCTTCGCCGCCGTTCACAGCGCCGGAGGCGATTATTTTTGCCTCCGCTCCGGTGAGGAGCTTGATGGCATCGAGTTCGGTAAAAGCTTCACCGGGCGCTTTAAAGAGCCGGAGTCCTGAAGCTTCCGGGTCATTCACGAGCGCCTGGAGTTCCGAAAGATCCGTGTCGACCCGCTTTTCAACGCCGACGGGAAGCAGAAGCTTCGCCCGGCGGGATACAACAGCCTTGGAGGCTTCCAGAACCGTTCCGCCGTTTTCAGTGTTTCCGAGAAGGACCGCGGCGGTACGGGTCGCGAGATGCAGGGCGTTCGCGCCTTTCAGGATAATATCGCCGGCTTTGAGCGTTTTGCAGACTTCCGGGAGATCCTGCGGCGCGGTAAAGCGCGGAACCCCTCTCTCAATCAGAAGGTCCCCGAGCTGTTCTTCCTGCAGAAGTTTCGCACCCGGAGGAACTGCGACGCCGCGGTGGAAGCGCGGAAAGGTAACGCAGGGATCGGCGCCCAGCGCTTCAAGAAAAGCGTTTGCGACATAGGCGTTTGTCGTTCCGCCGATCACAAAGACGGTCGCGGATTTCAGGGCTTCCCGAATGTCGGGGTGCTGTACAAGGGCTTTCGCGATCAGGGCCTTTCCGGCCGCGGGAGTCAGGAAATACTGGGCTGATTTCATGTTGTTTTCTCCTTGATGTTCCATCTCATCAGACCGCTTCCCTCCGGAGGGGAAGCGGTCTTTCGTCTGAGGCCTCCGGGCGCCGGGAGTCCGTTCAGCGGCCGGCGGCCTTGGGCGGCATGAAAACCGGATAAGGTGTTACCCCATCTTCAATATATTCAGCAGCAGCACCCATACGATCCCGTAATAGGTAATCACGGCGATCAGGTCGTTGATTGTCGTGATCAAAGGACCGGAGGCGACTGCCGGGTCAATGTGGATCTTGTAGAAAAACTGCGGAATCAGCGTCCCGAGAAGCGAGCTGATGGTCATCGCAATAAGAAGCGCGATACCGACACAGGCGGAAACCATGAAGGCCTGGCCTGCGGGAAGTCCTTTGAAAATCATTGTATAGACGCCGACAAAAAGGAAAGCTGCGGTGCCAAGGATCAGGCCGTTCGTGACGCCGACGCGGGCTTCTTTGAACACGAGGCCGAATTTCTGCTTCGACGTCAGGGCTTCATCGGAAATGACGCGGATCGTAACCGCAAGACTCTGTGTGCCGCCGTTACCGGCCATATCAAGAACGAGCGACTGGAAGCACACGACCAAAGCCACGCGCTGCACAACGCCTTCGAAAATTCCGACGACCGTGGAAACGATGAGGCCGAGTGCGAGAAGCGTGATCAGCCAGGGAATTCTCTTTTTGATACTCTGCAGAAGCGACTCGTTCAGATCTTCCTCCGCGGTCAGACCTGCGAACTTTGCGTAGTCCTCTCCCAGCTCGTCATCGACCGCTTCGACGACGTCGAAGGCCGTGATGACGCCGAGGATGTGGTTTCCGTCGTCCACGACAGGGATGGAATCCTCCGAATACGAACGCAGACGCTCGATATTCTCGGAAATCTTGTCATGCGCGTTGACGAAGGGGTAGGAAGTTGTGATGATGTCCTCGAGATCCGTGTCTTTTCTGGCGCGGATCAGGGATTTGAGGTCGATCGCGCCGTAGAAGGTTCCGTCCTCATCCTCTACATAAATCGTGGAAATATTGTCATTCTCATCGGACTGGGAGACAAGGTCCTTCATCGCCTGCTTCACAGAGGAACCGCGCTTCGTCACGATGAAATTGGTGGTCATCAGGGAGCCGAGCTCGTCGTCATCGTAAGACTGAATGAGCTGGATGTCCTCCTGCGCATCCTCGTCCATCCTGCGGACGAGCATCTCCCGGTAGTCATCGGGAAGGGTTTCGAGAACGTCGACCGCATCGTCGGCGTCCATTTCCTCCAGAATGTCGGCCGATTTCTCCAGGCCGATTTCCCGGAAGAAATCTTCGACGTCATCGAGGTAAGAGAAGACGTCGGAAATCCGCTCGGTGCCGAGCGCCCGGTATACGCGGTAACGTTCCTCGGAGTCCAGCTCCGAAAGCACGTCAGCGATATCCGCATCGTGGTAGTCCGCGAGCTTCTCACGAAGCTCGTTCCGGGAAAGGTCCGATCGGATCAGATCGAGTAGTTCCTGGTGGACCTGTTCGTATTCTTCGTTCATATTTCGCCTCCTTTGCATCAATCAGGCCGGGAAAGAAGGCTCCTTTTTGGAGAAATGCTTTCCCATGCCTTTTTCGGGGCAGCGAAGACGGTTTTTCAGGAGCTTTCACCATACACGCAAGCGGGGCGCTTCTATGGAAAGACTCACAAAACCATCTGTTTTCAGCCATCGTCGCCCTCGACTGTCGTCGCTCATGTGTATGCTCCTTTCTCTGATAATCACCCGGTTTCGGGCAGGATTCATTGTAGCACAGGAAGAGGAAAAATGCAATCGACGGAGTCTTGAAAATGTACAGAATTAGAAGGAAATCATTATTCTTTCTATTTACTTTTCCGCGGAATTCGTGGTATAGTAAAAAAGTCCGCAGAGCGAATTTTCTCGGACAGCGTCAGAGGAGGATTTATGAATATTTATCTGGACATGTTCCTGACATTCTCCAAGGTCGGGGTAATGACCTTCGGCGGCGGCTATGCGATGCTTCCGATCCTTCAGCGCGAGGTCGTCGAGAAAAAGCACTGGGCGGCGGAAGAAGAGCTGATGGATTATTATGCGATCGGCCAGTGCACGCCCGGAATCATCGCGGTCAACACTGCGACCTTTATCGGCAAGAAACATAAAGGAAACCTCGGGGGCATCATTGCGACGCTCGGGGTCGTGTTTCCGTCAATCCTGATCATTCTCGCCATCGCGGCCCTGATCAGCAATTTCTCACATTTTGCCATCGTGCAGAATGCCTTCGCGGGCATCCGTGTCTGTGTCTGCATCCTGATCGTAAACGCGGTGATCAGCCTCTGGAAAAAGGCGCTTGTCGATATCTGGACCGTTCTGATTTTTGCCGCGGTATTTGCCTGCTCGGTTTTCCTGAATGTATCTCCGATCGTCTATGTGGTAGTCGCGGCAGCTCTCGGGATCCTCCTGCAGCTTAAGAAAATCAAATCTGCCGGAAAGGAGGAGAAAAAGTAATGCTTTATCTTCGGCTTTTCTGGGAATTCTTCAAAACCGGCCTCTTCTCGATCGGCGGCGGCATGGCGACCGTACCTTTCCTGCAGGAAATGGCCGTGCGTACGGGCTGGTTCACCTCTGCAGAACTGGCGGACATGATCGCGGTTGCAGAAAGTACACCGGGACCTCTCGGCGTCAATATGAGCACCTATGTCGGATATACAACGGGTTACCGGCAGATGGGCGCGTTCGGCGGAATCCTCGGCGGTTTTATCGCTACGCTCGGCCTGATCTTCCCCTCGATCGTGATCATCCTGATCATTGCGGCGATTCTCGCGAAGTTCAGGCAGAACCGCTATGTCAACGCGGCTTTCTACGGGCTCCGGCCGGCATCGCTCGGGCTGATTACGGCAGCGGGTTTCTCGATCATCCTGATCTGCTTCTTCCATGTGGACGATATCTATAAAATCGCCGCGGACATTCAGTTTGACTGGCGGATGCTCGTCCTGGCGGCGGTAATTCTCGTCGGAACGCGCTGGATCCCCAAG
>CACYBV010000107.1 GCA_902772745.1 uncultured Eubacteriales bacterium | reverse complement strand
TTCGGTTTCCGTTTCTGTCTCAGTCTCCGTTTCGGTTTCCGTTTCTGTCTCGGTTTCGGTTTCAGTCTCAGTCTCGGTTTCCGTTTCTGTCTCAGTTTCCGTCTCAGTCTCGGCTTCCGTTTCAGTTTTCGTTTCGGTTTCCGGCTTAGTTTCCGATTCCGATACGCTTACTTCATCCGTTTCGGTTTCCGGTTCCGGCTGATTACCCTCTGCGGTTTCTGTTCCCTGCATCTTCTCTAAAGCGCGGAGGCTTCTGTCCAGCTCGTTTTCCATAAAATACAGCGGAAGTTCCCGAAGCATACTAAGTTTCTTCATTACGGTCGGATAATCCGCACGGCCGGTAATACATTCTTCCGCAAGGCTTTCCGCTTTTCCGCTCAGGTTCCGCCGGAGAAGATATTCCTCGAGTAATCGGCCATGGATTTTGCCGTAATACAGTTCACTCAGCTGTTCCGTCTCTCCGATTTCAAATTTTCTCACAAATGTCAGTGCAGGGGATACTGCATAATACAGCAGCACCCCACCCGCAAGAATTGCCGCGGTTCCGACCAAAGCAATAATGATAACCAGTTTTTTCTTCATGCCGACCTCCGGGCGTTTACTGGAATTCCTTGCTTGCGACCACAGATCCGTTTTTGTTGAGGTATTCCACCCGCAGCCGTACATCGCTGATATCCTTCTGGAAATCATCCACTATGCTCTGCAGATAGGAAGAGTAGGTAGACAGATAAGAGTTCAGATCGGCCGAAGCTTTTTCGTCATCGATGTCATACATATATTTCACGCAGATCACGATCGTATGCCCCTGAAGTTCAGTTGTCTGCTGAATGGTCCCGAGGGAGAACAGGGTGACCATCGAACCTCCGAAATCAAGCCCGGAAACTGCATCCTGAAGGTATGCTTCCTGTGCATCCGCGATATCCTTTTCCAGGGTCCTGCGGAAAGCGGACCATTCGGATTCCAGTGCGGACATTGCTTCGGCATCCCGCTCCAAAAACGCACGGTCCGTATCTTCCGACAGCCGCTCATAGTCGGCAAGATCCTTCTCCGGAGTGAATTTCCGCAGATTGTCCGGGACCGGCGACCGGTCGATCCGGGCGTAAACTTCAAACACTTTTTTCAGGTTGTCGCAGAAAGCGCCAAGCTCATCCATCTCCTGCTTCAGCGTTTCGCGGTCTCCGGCTTCATAAGCGGCCCGGACCGCTTTCATCCCGGAATCATAGGTCTTTTTTTCCTGATCTGTCAGGAGCCCTTCCTGTTCCTTTGTGAAAAGTCCGGCGTTCACGGCGGCATAGCGGTCTATAATCGCCTGCATCGGCGCTTTCATGCTTTCCCATTCGCCTTTGATCCGGACGAGTTCATCCACATCCTTATTCCGGTAGGCCTCTTCCCTCCGGTCACGCAGTTTTTCAATCGCGTGCTGCTCTTCTTCCGTCAGAAAACGGTCGTCTGAAAGTGTAATGCTCCCGATATCGTTATAGGCATCAAGCGTCCTGCGTGCTGAAGTACAGGATGTCAGTGAAAGAGCAAAGACAGCGCAAATCATAAGAATGAGCCATTTTCTCATCGGACACCTCATTATGAAATCATTGCTGATTCGTCTGTCAGAACCGATGTCCGCAGGATGCGCAGAATTTTGCATCCGGCCTCTGCCGTGTTCCGCAAACAGGGCAGAACTTCACATTGGCGGATTCCAGATCCGAAGAGTCTAAAGAAAGCGTTTTCTGAGCAACGGCAGGCGCCGCTTCGGGCTCGTCTGCATCTCCGAGATATATCTTCTTCTTGCGGTCAAATTCGTCCTGTGTGATGATCCCGTCGTCAAGAAGTCCCTTCAGCTCCCGGAGAGCGGCGAAATTTGCAGCCTGATTCTGCTTTCTCTGCGTCGCCTCCTGAATGAGTTTCTGATTGGCCGCCTCCTGCTGCTCCTTCCGATATGCTTCGGCCTCTTTTTCCTTCTTTTCTTTCTCCGCTTTCATCTGCTTCGCCTTCACAAGCGCCTTGTTGACGCCGCAGGCGCAGGTTCCGGTATAGGCTTCATTGACACGGCCGCAGGAGCACCGCCACTTTCCGCCGGGAAGTTCTTCTATGGAACCGGCTGTCAGGCGCGTGGCAGAGCGCGCAGCGGGCTGTGTAGCCTTGTTCTGGAGCGCATAGATTTCCGACTGCAGGGTCTGGATCACCTGGTTTTTCAATGAGTTTGAACTGGCAAAGCTTTTCAGGCCGGAAATACCGATGGGCAGGAATATGATTCCTAAAACCAGGACTATCCAGCGGGCTATAACATCTGACTTCGACCCCTCCCATATCAATGAACGCGCCCAACTGCCGTACTGATTATATTCATGGTAAAATGCCATCAGCCAGATGCTGCAATACGTCAGAAACGACCCGCCAAGAACGGTAAAAATGATGCCTCTAGCCAGAGTTCCCCCGTATGAAGTGGATCTCCATCTGTAGAGGGATGTCTCTTTCTCCCTGATTTCGTCCTGTACTGACATGTTTGTTCTCCTCTCTCTTTTTATTTTTTACTCTATCCGCGTCCCGCAGCCGGCGCAGAATCTGGCCGTCATGCTGTTGATACGTCCGCAGTTTCTGCAAATGCGCCCTTTTAAGGCATCTGTTTTATTATCCGCGGCTGACGGTTCTTTTTCCGGAACAGCCGGAGATTCCGTTTCGGGTTTTGTCTCCCCCTGCTTCGTCCCCTCCGGGATTGTATCTTCCGAAATCCCGAGGTACTTTTTCTTCATGCGGGAAAATTCTTCCTGAGTTATGATTCCGTCGTCGAAAAGCCCTTTCAGGTCCCGGAGAGCCTGAAGTCTCGAAAGTTCATCCGTCCCTGAGTCATTCTGTTCCGGATCTTCCGGATGCGCATCCGGTGCTTTCGGAGCAGCTTTCTCGAGACTTTCCTCCGGAGCCTTCAGTAAAACAGACTTGCTTCCTGCCCTCTCCGCCTGCTCTTTTTCAGTCTCCGGCCGGAATTTGGCGCCGCCCGGCGCACAGTAGACGATCGGAAAGGCAACGCACGAAAACTGCTTCGGCGCACTCGCGACCGGGATATCAGCTCTCCAGTATTTCCGGATAAAGTCTTTCAGCTTTTCCTGCTTCTCATCGGTCATCCGGTCTTTGTACCTGCACGCACGGTGAAGAATTTCGTTCGCCAGGGACTTCACGTCCGTGCTGCTGCTGAAGGAAAGCGTAACCATCCATAACGCATCATCCGTATCGTAATAGGTGAGCCGGATCATGTCATACTCGGTCCAGCCCTTCTTCTGATAATACATAACCTCCTTCAGCCACTCGTAACGGATATGGCCAAGAAGATTCTGACCCTGTACCTTCCGGTCATGCACCGCTTTGAATATTCCATCGATGGCAAGATTGGTCAGCGAGCCGTCGAATCTCAGGTTGTCTTTCATCGACTGCTTTTTTATAATCACCCTGGAGTCGGTGATGAAAAGATCCAGCTTGTCATCCCGTAACAAAATATATAAAGTATATTTGCTGTCTCCTTTTTTCCGGCACTTCACTTCCAGCGTATTGAAAGTCACGCGGTAGTTCAGACTGCGGTCCAGGGATTCCGGGACGATATTGCCGGTGATGTCCGTTTCCACATAGACGAATGGCTTCTCATGGTCATTAAACGGCCTTTGGAACATCATATTATAACTCATACAGCCGCCTTTCCTGCTGCTTTCAGCATTTCAGATACAGGCTCAGAAGTCGAGATAATCCCTTCTCTTGGCATCGTACTCCTGCTGTGTGATGATGCCTTCATCCAGAAGCCCCCGAAGTTCGCGAAGCGCCTTGAGTTTTGTCTGTTCGTCCATCCGGCTGACAGCCTGCCTTCTTTCTGCCGCCTCCCGCTCTCTCCTCTCCTGCTCCTGCCGGGCTCTCTCCTGTGCTTCGCGGATTTTCTGCTGCTCCAGAAGTTTTCTGTTGGCCTCTTCTTTTTCCCTCTGCGCCTTCCTGGCCGCTTCTTCCGCGGCATTCTTTCCGGCTCTGTTTCTTCCGCAGGCGCAGGTTCCGATATAAGGGTAATTCACACGTCCGCAGACGCAGGTCCAGCCGCCGGGAATCCTTCCGGGATCCGGTGCTTTTGCAGTTGTATACTGCGGGGCAGCCAGAGCCTGAGGCGTCGGAGCTCTGTTTGCTGTACCGGCCATGGTATTCTGGTACTGATTCTGCTGCCGCGCGCTCATCTGGCCGCTTTGGAACTGCCCCTGCTGCTGCAGAACACCGGTCTGGCCGTTTCGGAACTGCTTCTCCTGCTGCGCGCTCATCTGACCGCTTTGAAACTGTCCCTGCTGCAGTAATACTGTCTGCCTGTCAGTATACTGCGAAGCCGAAGCGTATTTGTTCTGTAACTTTCCCTTGTCCGCTGCAGGTCCTGTCTTCTCACCGGCTTTTTTCCCGGCCTTTTCCGACTTCGGAGCGGACATTGCCTTTGCACAGGCAAAGCCCGTGAGGAAGAAGCCCTTAAGGAACCAGTTTCCCTCGCGGCCGTTCTTTTGAGCGACAAGATGGGTAATCAGTCCCCAGAAGGCCATCCACAAAAGAAGCGCCGCCGCAACAATACAAATAACCTGCCATAAATTCATATGTTTCTCCTGCGTAAAAACACTGATATGCTGACTCCGGCCGTTCCCGCAGAGTCAGCCCGAAAACAGCGGACGATTATAATGTTTTTTCTTTCGCCGCTGCACCGGTATTGAATTCCGTATTCATTTCTGCTGTTCCGGGCACTGTGTCAGAGATACTCCAAAGGACTCATCCGGAGTGCTGAACAGTTGCAAATTTCTATAAAAAATATAGACCATGTATGGTCTGTTGTCAAGGAAAAACAGCCGGAAGACCTCCTGTTATTGCAGTGCACTGCTGATTCCTGAGAAAGAATCTCGAAACACATCATCCCGGATGGGAGCAAAAACGACTGCCCTCATCCGGGATAATTGAAAGTATATTCTGGTTTTACTGCTGTTTTCTTTTGTTTCCTTCTGTTTTTGAGTCAACCCTGCAGCCTGG
>CACYBV010000106.1 GCA_902772745.1 uncultured Eubacteriales bacterium | reverse complement strand
TCCAGACCATGATACCGACCTCGGTTTCGCAGATTCTCGAACAGATCGCGAATGCCTTTGTATCGGTCGGAATGGCCGCGGCGCTGTTCCAGTATGGCTCGGAAGCCGCGCTCGCGACAGGTGACGGAACCCTCGGCCCGGCCTGGGGCGCAGCCGGCGGGACCATCGGCACCGGAGCCGGCGCCTTTGTCGCGCTCGCTTTCTGCACGATGCTCTTTTTCCTGTTCCGGGGGCGCTTCAGTTCATCCGTATCGAAGGACCGAAGCACGAAGGTCCGTCCTTATGGAAAAATCATGAAGATCATCGTGATGACCGCGGTTCCGATTATTATCAGCACGGCGGCCTACAACTGCATCGACATTATCGATGTCGTGATTTTCAATCACGGAATGGGCCGTATGGGTTATACGGTCAGCGAATACACCGCCATCTGGGGCGATTACAACAGCGCCTTTATGATCCTGATCCACCTTCCGGTCGCGTTTTCCGCTGCGATCGCTTCGGCGCTTGTGCCTTCCCTTTCCGCAGCCTATGCGGAAGAGGACAAGGACCTGGTGCTCCAGAAAATCTCCGTAACGATCCGTACGGTGCTTCTCATTGCGCTTCCGTTCTCATTCGGCATGATGGCGGTCGGCGGAAACCTGGCAAAGCTTCTGTTCCCGACGATTTCTGCGGATGCGGAGCGGTATCTTCTGATCGGCGGGTTCGCGGTTCTGTTCTATTCGCTCGCAACGGTTACCAATGCGGTCCTGCAGGGCGTGAACCGGCTTGACAAACCGGTCATCCACAACCTGATCAGCCTGGGTGCGCACGTCATTTTGATGTTCTTCTTTGTCTATGTACTGAAGCTTGGGATCACCGGCGTGATTATCTCCTATATGCTGTTCGGCCTTGTGACGAGCGCTTTGAACCTCTGGTCAATTTACCGGATTACCGGATATATTCCGGAGCCGGTGCAGACCGTGCTCCTGCCGGTCATATCCTCATTTGCCGTGGTGCTTCTGTGCCTTGTGATTTCCTTTGTGTTCAGCCGCTTCCTGCACGGAAAGGCTGCAAA
This sequence comes from uncultured Eubacteriales bacterium, assembly GCA_902772745.1. Classification (GTDB taxonomy): domain Bacteria; phylum Bacillota; class Clostridia; order Lachnospirales; family Lachnospiraceae; genus UBA1267. The sequence goes on along the minus strand of CACYBV010000106.1, from coordinate 3,716 downwards.
CGGCCTGATTGTACTGTTCTCGTTCCTCGCTGGGCTTGCCGTCTATTTCTTCCTGATCTTCAGGCTGAACTGTGTGACGAAAGAAGACCTTCTGGAGCTTCCGGCCGGAAAGAAAATCCTGCGGATGCTGAAAAAAATCCGGCTGGTGTAAAATATGATTTATCCGCTGATCATTGTCGGCGCCGGCGCGTCCGGACTTGCGGCTGCGGTAACCGCAGGCAGGGCCGGCGCGGAAGCACTGGTTCTCGAAAAAAAGGAGCAGCCCCTGAAAAAACTGCTCCTTACCGGAAACGGCCGCTGCAATTTCACCAATCTGAATATTTCTGCGGACGCGTACTTTTCGCATGATACCGGTTTTCCGGAGCGTTTCCTTCGGAATTTCCGGACGGAAGACGCTCTTTCCTTTTTCCGGGAGCTCGGACTATATCCTTCGTACCGCGGAGATTATGTCTATCCCATGAGCATGCAGGCGCAGTCGGTGAGAGAGGCGCTCCTCCAGGGGATCCAGGGTCTTCCCGTAAGCATCAGATGCGGGATCGCTGTCCGCAATATTTCCTGTGACATAAAAAAACGGCTGTTTTCGCTTCAGTATGAAGGCGGGGACTTTCAGTGCAGAAAGCTTATCATCGCCGGCGGAACGCCTGCGGGCGTCCGAGACAAGGAAGCCTTCTCGGCAGACAGGATCCTCCGGTCTTTCGGACATCACGTATACCCGCTGAAGCCCGCGCTTGTAAAGCTCCTCGGAAAAAACGGCTTCGAGTCTTACTGGGACGGCGTGCGGCACCACTGCATCGTAAAGCTTCAGCGAAAATCCGACGGAAAAGTATTTTCGGAAGAAGGGGAAGTCCAGTTTGCAAGGGACGGGATTTCCGGAATTCCGGTTTTCCAGCTGAGCCATCCCGCAGGCGAAGAACTCGAACTGGAAGGACAGGCCGCGGTTATTTTTGACCTGATCCCGGATCTTTCCGAAGATGCCCTGTTCAATGCCCTGAATCAGCTGAAAAACAGCCCTTATCACGCAGGCCGCGAACTTCGCGATATTCTTACAGGCTTTCTTCCGAAAAAGCTGATTAAGGCCGTTTTTTCGCAGAATGAAGAAGCCGGCAGGAAAACCGCCTGCTCCCTCTCGGAAGGAGAACTCCGTACGGTTTCCGGACTCCTTAAGGCATTTCCCTACAGGGTGTCCGGCTGCGGAGATGCACTTCTTTCGCAGGTCATGCGCGGCGGAGCGGACCTAAGGGAATTCACGGATCAGCTGGAGTCCAGAATCATCCCCGGTCTCTATGCGGCAGGAGAGATACTGGATATCGACGGAAAATGCGGCGGCTACAACCTGCATTTTGCCTGGGGATCCGGGATTCTCGCCGGGAGGAGTGCGGCGGAAAGCCTCTTAGGTAAAGCCTTATGATCATAAACGATATCCGCGTTCCCGTGCGCTATACCGAAGAAATGCTGCACCGGGCGATCCGAAAAGCGAGCGGGAGGAAAGATCTCCGGATCCGTTCGGTCCGCATCCTCCGGCGGAGCATCGATGCGAGAAAAAAACCGCAGCTTTTTTATGTAATGAAAGCCGCTGTCAACGAAGCGCGTAAGAAAATTCCTTCCTGTCCGTATAAAGCGGATCCAGGAAAACATTATATCGTGATCGGCGCCGGGCCGGCAGGCCTTTTTTCCGCGCTGACACTTGCGGAGGCCGGGGCTTCTGTGATGCTTCTTGAGCGGGGAAAACCGGTCTCGGAGCGGGCGGAAGACGTTCGCCGCTTCTTTGAAACGGGCATTCTGGATCCGGAATCCAACGTCCAGTTCGGGGAAGGCGGGGCAGGAACTTTTTCGGACGGAAAACTCAACACCCTCACACAGGACAGAAACGGCCTGAATGCACGGGTCCTGCAGGTGTTTTTCGAGGCAGGCGCACCGGAAGAAGTGCTGTATGACGCCCGTCCGCATATCGGGACGGACAGGCTTCCGGAGATTGTGGAAAACATCCGGAAACGTATTGAAAAAGCCGGGGGAAGCGTCCGCTTCAATGCCTGTGTGACGGATTTTCTTATGGAAAACGGCCGGCTTTCCGGCGTCGTTGCAAACGGTTCCGAAAAGATTTTCTGCGATGCGGCGGTCCTTGCGGTCGGGCATTCCGCCCGTGATACGCTCGCGCGTCTGTATGAACTTGGCGCTGAGATGGAGCAGAAAGCTTTTGCGGTCGGTGTAAGGATGGAACACCTCCAGCAGGAGATTACTGCATGGGAGTATGGAAGCCTCGACTATGAAGAGCTCGGCGCTGCACCCTATAAGGTGACTGCAAAAACCGATTCCGGCCGCGGCGTTTATTCTTTCTGCATGTGCCCGGGCGGGCAGGTAGTCAACGCTTCCTCCGAAGAAGGGCATCTCTGCGTCAACGGGATGAGCGATTCCGCGCGTTCCGGGCGTAACGCCAATGCCGGAATTGTCGTACAGGTTTCACCGGAAGACTACCCGTCGTCCCATCCGCTTTCGGGAATCGAATTCCAGCGGAATCTCGAGCGGAAGGCTTATCTTGCTGCCGGCGGAAAGATTCCCGTGCAGCTTTACGGGGACTTCCGGGAAAACCGGGTATCGGAAGTTTTCGGTGAAATTCTTCCGGATATGAAGGGCGGATACGGGTTTGCGAACATCCGGGAAATTCTTCCGGAATCACTGAGTTTCGCGCTTCTTGAGGCAATTCCGAAATTCGGGCGCATGATCCGGGGCTTCGACCGGGACGACGCGGTGATGTCTGCGGTGGAATCCCGCACCTCGTCGCCGGTCCGGATTACCCGGAACGAACGGCTTCAGTCGAACATTTCCGGCCTGTACCCCTGCGGCGAAGGCGCGGGATACGCCGGCGGAATCGTCAGCGCGGCGATGGACGGCATTCGTACTGCCGAAAAAATACTGGAGAATGATGCGGTTTTTCCCGCAGTAAACGCGGAGAATACAATTCCATGAATGAAGAACTGATCCGAAGAATCAATGAACTTGCGAGAAAACAGAAATCGCCCGATGGTCTGACGGAGGCGGAAAAGGAAGAACAGGCGGCGCTTCGAAAGGAGTACATCCGTATCTTCCGTGCGAACCTTCGCCGGGAAATCGAACGCATCGACATCAAAAACCCGGACGGAAGCATTGTCAGCGTCAAGGAACGTCATGACAGAAAGTTCGGAAAAGGCGAGTTTGAAGAGTAAATGCCGAATAATCCGGCCGTATGCGTAAATCAGGAGGGTAATATGGGTCTGATCCGCAAACTGATGCTTGAGGCAAGAAACCGCCTTCAGGGGCGGGAAGAAAAAGACGAAGCGATTTATGAGCGCTTCTTTGCGGAGCTTTCCGATGATGTGAATACGGTTTTCATCTATGCCGGCTTCGGCTCGGAGGTCTCCACCACAAAAATCCGTGAGACGCTTCTTTCCCGCGGTATCACCGTCTGCTGTCCGAAGGTCATAGACAAGGACATCTGTTTCTTCCCGATCAAAAAGCTGTCGGACCTGGAGCCCGGCTACTTCAATATCCCGGAGCCGGTGATCGGAGACGAAGGCCGGGATATTCAGGACGTCATTGCGGAAAAAGCCGTCGATCCTACGGATACTCCGGACTGCCTCATGGTCATTCCGGGCTCGGTATTCGACGAGCAGGGCGGAAGATACGGCTACGGTGCCGGCATGTATGACCGCTACCTGATGAAAAATCCCTGCAGGAAACTT
>CACYBV010000105.1 GCA_902772745.1 uncultured Eubacteriales bacterium | reverse complement strand
TCGGCAGGCGGGCAGAGACGACGGAAGTCTCTTTTCGGTACCGCTTCGGCGGGATTTTCAGTTTTTCCACAGCCATCCGGTACCTCCCGATCTGTGTATACAAACGTAATATAATTATCGGTAAACAATTACGATTGTATACATAAGCGGCGGTTTTGTCAAGTGGAAAGTGCATAAAAAATGAGGCAATTTCAGGGGAAAGAGGGGAATCAGGACCGGGGCAAAGGGAGCACGTAGAAAGCGGGCTGCTTCCCGGCGGATCCTTCGCCAAAGGAGGCCTTGAATCGGCTCCGAGGCAGAAGATTCATCGGGAAACAGCCCGCTTTCTACGAACTCTTTCGACAGTATCAGAAAAGAAGCGACAGAAGATGTACGGCAAAGCTCACAATCCAGGCGACGGCGCATTGCCAGATCACAACGCCTGCAGCCCAGCGTCGTCCCATTTCGCGGCGGATAGAGGCGATGGCCGCAACGCAGGGCGTATAAAGAAGCGAGAAGATCAGAAGACAAAAGGCAGAAGACCTGGATAAGGCGCCCGCAACGCCGTCAGCAAAGAGCATTTCTATCGTAGCGACGACGCTTTCTTTGGCCGTAAAGCCTGTGATCAGGGAAGTTGCGATCCGCCAGTCCCCAAGGCCGAGTGGCCGGAGGATCGGCGTAATCCAGCCGGACAGGGACGCAAGCATGCTTGCATGCGGATCCGTGACATAATTGAAACGGAAATCAAAGCTCTGGAGGAACCAGATCACGATTGTCGCGATCAGAATAATCGTGAACGCGCGGTGCAGAAAATCCCGGGCTTTTTCCCAGAGGAGTCTGAGCACGTTTTTGATGCCGGGAAGCCGGTAATTCGGAAGTTCCATGACAAAAGGCACGGCTTCACCCCGGAAAAGGGTTTTCCGGTAGAGAAGCGCCGCAAGAATCCCGAGAAGGATGCCCAGCACATAAAGGCCGATCATAATAAAGCCGCCGGTACGGGGGAAGAATGCCGCAACGAAAAAGCCGTAGACCGGAACCTTTGCGGAGCAGCTCATGAACGGTGAGAGCAGGATCGTCATCCGGCGGTCACGGTCGGAGGGCAGTGTCCTTGTTGCCATAACCGCGGGCACTGTGCATCCGAAGCCGATCAGCATGGGGACAATACTGCGGCCTGAGAGGCCGATTTTCCTGAGCAGCTTGTCCATGACAAAGGCGACGCGCGCAACGTAGCCGCTGTCTTCGAGAAGCGACAGGAAGAAAAAGAGGATCACGATGATCGGGAGGAAACTCAGAACCGAACCGACCCCTTCGAAGATGCCTTTGATGATCAGGTCATGGAGCGCCGTATTGACATTCGCGGCTGTAAGCGCCTGATCGACAAGTCCGGAAAGCGCGCCGATCCCCATTGCGAGTAGATCCTGGAAGAAAGGCCCGATTATATTGAACGTCAGGAAGAACACGAGGCCCATAATCAGGATGAAGGCTGGGATCGCTGTATATTTTCCGGTCAGGATGCGGTCGATTTTCTCGCTTCTCAGCCGTTCTCTGGACGCTCTTGGTTTATGCACCGCCCGCTCGGAAACCGATTCGATAAAGGAAAAGCGCATGTCCGCAATCGCGGCGCTGCGGTCGAGTCCGCGTTCCCGTTCCATCTGGAGGATGATATGTTCGAGCATGTCCTTTTCATTGTCGTCGAGTTTCAGCTGCTGCAGCACCAGTTCATCTCCCTCGGCGAGTTTGGAGGCGGCAAAACGAACCGGGAGCCCGGCGCTTTCGGCATGATCCGAGATCAGGTGAATGATGCCGTGCAGGGCGCGGTGTACGGCGCCGCCGTTGTCATTTTCACCGCAGAAATCCTGACGAAGCGGTTTCTCCTGATATTTTGCGATGTGCACGGCATGACGCACCAGTTCATCCACGCCTTCGTTTTTTGCGGCGGAAATCGGGATGACCGGTACTCCGAGCAAAGCTTCCATTTCGTTGATGTCAATGCTTCCGCCGTTGCCGGTCAGTTCGTCCATCATGTTCAGCGCGACGACCATCGGAAGGTTCATCTCCAGGAGCTGCATTGTGAGATACAGGTTCCGCTGGATATTCGTGGCATCGACGATATTGATGATGGCCCTGGGCTTTTCCTTCAGCACAAAATCGCGTGAGACGAGCTCCTCGCTGGAGTAGGGGGACATCGAATAAATCCCGGGGAGGTCGGTCACAAGCGTATCGGGGTGTCCCTTAATGCGGCCGTCTTTCCGGTCAACGGTTACGCCGGGGAAATTGCCGACATGCTGGTTCGATCCGGTAAGCTGGTTGAACAGCGTCGTCTTTCCGCTGTTCTGGTTGCCGACGAGGGCAAATGTCAGGACGGTACCATCCGGAAGCGGGTCTCCAGACCCCTTCGGATGGTACTTGCCGCCTTCGCCAAGCCCCGGGTGTGCGCGGCGGAGATGTTTCCTTTCACCGGCTTTCCCGGCATTTTCCGGTTCTTTTTCGGGCAGGGGTTCCACTTCGATTTTCTCTGCATCCGCGAGCCGCAGCGTCAGTTCATAACCGTGCAGCAGCAGCTCCATCGGGTCGCCCATCGGGGCGAATTTGACCACCTGCACTTCGGTTCCGGCGATGACGCCCATATCCAGGAAGTGCTGCCGAAGCGCGCCTTCGCCGCCGACTGAGCGGACGATTGCGCGCTGCCCGGTGCCTAAGTCTCTGAGTGTTGTCATATATAAGATTCTCCATGGAAAATAAGTCGGATAAAACTGCTTTGAAGTATAGCCCCGAATCGGAGGAATGTCAAGGAAAGACAAGCCTCAGGGTTAAATTCGGGACTTGACAATCCCAGTCCTGGCCGTTATAATCAGGATTATCGGTACGCAGGAAGCGTCCCATGGTGCAGAAGCACTCTTTTCAGACTTTATTATACTATTCAGAGACAGCAGAAGAATCAGGATGTGTCACGAAGGCAGGTTGTCCGCAGATATGCGGTCTTCGTGTCTTTTTTATTCTCACGGGCGGATACTCGTGGAGACTCCGGTTTCAACTGCAAATGGAAAGGAGAAACATTATGCATATGGCGGATGCTTTGGTGGCGCCGGTTGTGGCGGGCACCATGTATGCGGCTTCGGCAGGCGCTGCCGGTTATTCGATTTACAAAGTCAGGCAGGAAGACAATCAGAAGAAGATTCCTGTCATGGGCGTTATGGGCGCGTTTGTATTTGCAGCCCAGATGATCAACTTCACGATTCCCGGAACCGGCTCTTCGGGACATCTCTGCGGCGGTATGATGCTGAGCGCGCTTCTCGGCCCCTGGGGCGGCTTTTTGACGATGATCGGAGTTTTGCTGATCCAGTGCCTGTTCTTCGCCGACGGCGGACTGCTGGCGCTGGGATGCAACGTCTGGAACATGGCCTTCTACGGCTGTTTTGTGGGTTCGCTTCTGATTTGGCGGCCGATTATGAAAAAGGGCGCGTCGAGACTGAAAATCATCCTGGCTTCGGTGCTCGGCTGTGTGCTGACACTTCAGATGGGTGCGTTCTCGGTTACTTTGGAAACCATGCTTTCCGGCGTCACAGAGCTTCCTTTTAAGACCTTTGTCGCTGCAATGCAGCCGATTCACCTTGCGATCGGCCTCGTTGAAGGCCTGATCACCGCGGCGGTCCTGCTGTTTGTGAACGAGGCGCGGCCGGAGCTTCTGTGGGGCGTCGGCGAAGCGTCGAAGAAAGAAGGCAAACTGTCTTTCGGCTGGACGATCGGTATCCTCGGCGTTCTTGCGCTTCTCATCGGCGGCGGTCTTTCCCTTGCGGCTTCTTCGCTCCCGGACGGCCTCGAATGGGCCATCGCGCGGGTCACCGGTCTTGAAGAACTGGAGACTGCGGAGGCTGTCATCTACGCGGGCGCGGAAAAAGTCCAGAGTACGACATCCTTTCTGCCGGACTACGCCTTCAAAGGCTCGGAAAGCGCTGTGGGAACGACGGTGTCCGGTATCGTCGGCGCACTGATTGTCGTCGCCGTCATGGTCGGGTCGGCATTCCTGTTCCGGTATTTCCGACATAAGAAAAAACAGTCATAAGCATTTAAATACTCCCATGAAGGGCAGAAGAAAATGAGTAAAATCGGTCAGGCTATCAGCGAAATCCAGACCCTGGAGAACATCTCGAGGGAAGATCGGTGGGTGAACAGGCTTCACCCCCTTGGGAAGCTGGTCCTGACCGTTTTTTATATTACGGTGACGGTTTCTTTTCCGAAATACGAACTGGCGGGCCTGGCGGGAATGCTTCTGTATCCGCTGGCAGTTTTTACAGTCGCCGACCTTTCCTTCGGGGACGCACTGCGAAGGCTCCGGGTCGTCCTGCCTCTGGTGATGATCATGGGAATCCTGAATCCTTTCTTCGACCGGGAAATCCTGCTGACGATCGGCCGCGTACCCATATCCGGCGGTGTGATTTCAATGCTCACACTGATGGTTAAGGCAGTGCTCACAGTGCTTGCAGGCTACCTCCTGATTGCGACGACGCCGATGGATGAAATCTGCCGGGCGATGCGGGTGATTCATATCCCGAAGATTTTTGTCATTGTCGTACTGTTAATTTACCGGTATGTTACGGTGTTTCTTTCGGAAGCGCGCCGGATTACACAGGCGTACGAGCTCCGCGCGCCGAAGCAGCGCGGCGTCCACTACAAGGTCTGGGGCTCGCTTCTGGGGCAGATGCTTCTGCGTTCTATGGATCGTGCCAACGATATTTATGAAAGCATGCAGCTTCGCGGATTTGACGGGAATTTCCGGCTCGGGAAGAAGGCGGCGCTTCGCCCGGCGGACTTCCTGTGGCCGGTTCTGTGGGCTCTGGTTATCCTCGCGCTCCGCCTATTCCCGGTGGTGGAACTGATCGGAAGGATATTTGTATGAGGAGGGAATCGTGAGTCATATCCATCTTGACGTTGAAAAACTGAATTTCTCCTACGAATCCGGAACTCCTGTGATTTCGGATCTTACTTTCCATGCGTCGGAGCATGAAGCCGTCGGAATCATCGGTGCGAATGGCGCCGGGAAATCAACCTTTCTAAAACTTCTCCTGGGACTGAATCTGAATTTTACGGGATCGATCCGGGTCGAGGAGATTCCGCTGGAGAAAAAGACGCTTCCCCAGATCCGCGAGAAAATCGGCTACGTTTTCCAGGATTCCGACAGCCAGCTTTTTATGACGACGGTCGGCGAAGACGTGGCCTTTGCGCCGAGGAACTACGGGCTTCCCGAGGAAGAAGTGGAGCGCAGGGTACTGGCGGCGCTCGAGAAGGTCCATATCAGCCATCTTCGGGATAAATCGATCTTCAAGCTTTCGGGCGGGGAAAAGAAGCTCGCGAGTCTCGCGACGATCCTCTCAACGAGCCCGGATATGATCTTCCTGGACGAACCTTCCGTCGCGCTGGATCCGAAGAACCGCCGCAACCTCATCCATGTGCTGAATGAATTCGAGCATCTGAAACTGATCGCAAGCCACGACCTCGACTTCATCTGGGATACCTGCAGCCGGGTGGTGCTGCTGTCACAGGGGCAGATCGCCGCGGACGGAACGCCGGAACAGATATTGACGAATCAGGCACTTCTTGAAGAAAACGGTCTCGAGCTTCCGCTTTCACTGACCGTAAGAGAGAATCGAACGCCGGGCTGAACCATTTCGCCCGGTGTTCGTTTTGTTTTGACGCAGAAACCGGACCGGAAGAGTTACTTAGCGATTGCAATCGGCGCCTGAAGATGGTACAATATCAGCGGGGACAGCACGGTACGCGCAGGGACGGGTACCCTGCATAAAACCCCATCGGGACAGGGCCGGGGCGGCCCAAAAGACGCAGCTGTACGGTTTTACAGCGGAGAGGAGGAGCAGAATGAAGAAGGTTCTTCTGGTTATCGATATGCAGACAGATTTTGTGGACGGAAGCCTCGGGACAAAAGAAGCGCAGGCGATTGTGCCGGCGGTCGCGGAGAAAATCCGCGGTTTTGACGGAGAGGTAATTTTTACGCAGGATACGCACGGAGAAGATTACATGAGTACGCAGGAAGGAAAATTCCTGCCGGTTCTGCACTGCATCAAGGGAACGCCCGGCCATGCGGTGATCCCGGAACTCCAGGAATTCACGAAGGACGCCAAAGTGTTTCTGAAGGGAACCTTCGGATCGGTGGATCTCGCCGCATATCTTAAGAAGCGCAAAGAAGAAATCGAAAGCATCGAACTTGTCGGCCTCTGCACCGACATCTGCGTCGTGTCAAACGCCCTCCTCCTGAAGGCGGCGATGCCCGAAATGCCGATTTTTGTGGACTCTGCATGCTGCGCGGGCGTAACGCCGGAAAAACATGAAGCGGCCCTTGAAACCATGAGAAGCTGCCAGATTACGGTGCGCTGATCCGGCGGAGGATCATTGTTTTGATACGTGTGGAAAAGGAGCGGGGATGAAAAACAATATTTACGATAAACGGAACCTGTCCATGATGATGGACCTTTATGAACTGACGATGGCGCAGGGCTATTTCCTGCAGGAAGACAACAGCCGCAGAGTCGCTTTTGACGTGTTTTACCGCAGAAACCCCGACGGCGGCGGATTTGCGGTATTCGCCGGGCTTGAGCAGATCCTGCAGTATCTCACGGGTATGCACTTTGAGGATGAGGACATCGAATACCTGCGCTCGCTGAATCTTTTCGAGGAAAGCTTCCTCCGGTACCTCAGGGGCTTCCGCTTTACGGGCGATGTCTACGCCTTCCCGGAAGGAACGGTCATGTATCCGAACGAGCCGGTGCTCACGGTCGTCGCGGACCTCGTGCAGGCGCAGATCGTCGAGACGGAAATCCTCGCGCAGGTCAACCACCAGTCGCTGATTGCGACGAAAGCTTCGAGGATTGTCTATGCGGCGAAAGGCCGGGCGGTGTCGGATTTCGGTGCCCGCCGCGCGCACAACAACGATGCCGCGATCTACGGCGCGCGCGCCTGCTTCATCGGCGGCGTCAGCGGAACTGCGACGGTTTCCGCAGGTGAATACTTTGACATCCCGGTCGGCGGAACCATGGCGCACAGCTGGGTTATGTTTTACGGCGACGAGCTGACGGCTTTCCGGAATTTCGCGAAAATATATCCCGACAACTGCATTCTCCTTGCGGATACCTACAATGTCCTGAAATCCGGCGTTCCGAACGCAATTCAGGTTTTCCGCGAAATGCGGGAGCAGGGGATCCGTTCAAAGAGCTTCGGCATCCGGCTGGATTCCGGTGACCTGGCGTACCTTTCGATTGAAGCGAGGAAGATGATGGACCTTGCGGGATTCCCGGAGGCGAAGATCGTTGTCAGCAATTCCCTCGACGAATTTACGATCCGTTCGCTTCTGCAGCAGGGAGCACAGATCAACGCCTTCGGTATCGGCGAAAGGATGATCACCGCCCGTTCCGAACCGGTATTCGGCGCTGTTTACAAGCTCTGCGCCGTTGAGGAAGACGGCGAGATGAAACCGCGGATCAAGATTTCGGAGAATATCGAAAAGGTCACGAACCCCGGCCTCAAGGAAGTTTACCGCGCCTATGATGAAAACGGCCACAGCGTTGCGGATGTTATTGCGAAAAAGGGCGAGGACATTTCAGATGTTCCATACCTCATGGACCCCGAGAAAATCTGGAAAAAGTACGCTACGGCACAGTTTACTTTCAAAAAACTTCAGGAAAAGCAGCTCGAACGCGGACAGCGCGTCCGGCCGGCGGAGAACCTGCAGACCATCCGCGCGCGCGTCCGTTCGCAGATGGAAAATGAAGTCTGGGCGGAGGAAAAACGTTTTGAGAATCCGCACGGGCATTATCTCGACATGACCCCAGGCTATTACAAGATGAAGATGCAGCTTCTTGAGCAGGGAGGACACTGATTTTTCTGACAGGAGAGGCGCGAAAGAAGAGGTGATGGGCATGTATCTGATGGATGTGGAATCAATCCGCGATGAACTGGTATCGGAGATCCGGGGCTTCTGCGAAAGAGCAGGCGTTTCGCGCGTCGTGCTCGGGATTTCCGGCGGAAAGGACAGTTCGGTTGCGGCGGCGCTTTCGGCGCGCGCTTTGGGGCCGGAGAATGTCTGCGGAATCATGCTCCCTGACGGCGAGCAGAAGGATATCGGGGATTCACGGAGGGTCTGTGAAGCGCTCGGGATCAATGCATTTACCGTGAACATCGGGGAGATGCATCAGGCGATGCTTCAGGCGGTCCGGGAAGGGCTTCCGGAAACAGGCCGCCCGATGCCTTATGGCACGAACGCGGAACGCGAAAGCAACATCAATGTCGGTCCCAGACTTCGGATGACGACGCTTCGCTACATTGCGCAGGCCATCGGCGCGCTCCTCTGCGGAACGGGAAATCTCTCGGAGTCTTATGTCGGCTACTGCACGAAAGACGGCGATACGAGCTGCGATTTCAATCCTCTCGGAAAACTCACTTCGAAAGAAGTCGTGGAGCTCGGACTTTCAATGCCTGAACTTCCGCGGGAACTCGTGGAGAAAGCGCCGACGGACGGACTTTCGGGGTCAACCGATGAGGAACGGCTCGGTGTCACATATCAGGAGATCCACGACCTGATCCGGCACGGAAGTTCCGGAAATCCTGCGGCTGATGAGATCATCCGGAAAAAACACCGCCAGTCCGCGCATAAGCGCGCGCTTCCGACGGTGCTGGTTTCCGAAACCTTCCTCAGAGAAGGTCATGAATTCCATGAAGACTGAACCGGAAAAAACAGAAAACCCCGCGGAATCCGGGCAAAAAAGAAAGAGAAGGCGGAAGATCGGCATTTTCGGCGGAAGCTTCAATCCGGTTCACAACGGGCATATCCGGATCGCGGAGGAAGCGATGAAAGCCTGCCGTCTCTCGGAAGTCTGGCTGATTCCCGCAGGTGATCCGTATATGAAAGCCGGAACGGATATGCTTGCATCGTCCGAGCGGCTGAGAATCCTGAAACTCGCTGTTTCCGGAATCCCCGGCTTTTCTGTGAACCCGATCGAAGTCGAAAGAGAGGGCGAAAGCTATACCGTGGACACCCTCAGGGAGCTCACACGCGAACATCCGGACTGCCGCTTTTTCCTGATTGTCGGCGAAGACGCCTTTTCGCAGATGCCGCTCTGGAAATCTCCGGAGGAGATTCTGAAGCTTGCAGAGCTGATCGTCGCCGGGCGGCCGGCGGGCGGTGACGTTCCGGATTACGATACCCCTCCGCTTGCGGTCCCCAAAAAGCGACTGTATCGGATTGTCACGAACATCGATATCTCTTCGACAAAAATCCGCCGCCTGGTACGCGCCGGCAAGTCCGTCACCGGTCTCGTCCCAAAAGCCGCGGAACCGGCGATCATCGAAGCCTACAGGGAGAAACAATAAGCCCTGCTGCCTGCCTCCCGCACGGACCGGAACCGAACAGCCTGAATGCAGCATAATGCCCCTTCTTCGGAGGAGACCTGAAACCGTCTCCGATGAGGAAGGGGCATTATGCTGCATTCAGGCGTCCGCAGCCGGAACGTCGGAATTTATTCCGCTGCTTTCAGGCGTTTGCGGATGGTGTCGAGGGTTTCACTCATTGCTTTCTTCAGATCCGGATCTTTTTCCTTGATGAAGTCATTGCTGAGCTGGGTAACACTGTAGGTGCCGCCGCAGTTCGCAAGAGCCTTGATAGCCTCAAGTTTCGTATTCTTGTCGGTGCTCTGGCAGAGACCGGTCAATGCGTTGATGGCATCCTCGCCGCCGCATTTTCCAAGGGCTGCAATTGCATCTTTGACAACGTCAAAGTCTTTGTTGCTGAGGAACTTAATGATCTTGGCGCCTTTTCCCTTGGACGCCAGCTTTTCCAGCTTTTCAAGTTTTGCACTCATGGTATTTTCTCCTTTTTCTGACCTGCTGTTTCTGCCAGGCTGATGGTTTTCTTTTCCGCGGTATCTTTGGTTGGTTAGAAATACGGGACCGCCGCGGACCCTGTCCACGTCATTAATCTGCATTAAATTATAAAGCGAAAAATAATGATTGTCAAGGCTTAGCGTAAAAGGTTTCTATTATATTGGATATATCGGGAAGATATTCGGCGCTCCCCGGATTATCCTCTTGACAGTTTTCGGTTTTCGTATTAAAATGACCGAGTATGGAGAGGTATCGAAGAGGTCATAACGAGCTGCACTCGAAATGCAGTAGCCGGGTTTTCTGGCTCGAGGGTTCGAATCCCTTCCTCTCCGTTTCTACACCCGGGAGTTTTGCTGAAAAAAAGCAGCCCCCGGGTATTTTAAAATATCCGGAGTGTGACGGATCTGCTGTTTCCGATCGGGCATTTTAAAGGGCAATAAAACCGGATCCGGATGCAACGCCTGCAGCACAAATCCGGTCATTAAGAATAGAAACAGTCAAATAAATAATTACAGACCGAAAAGGAGGTAACACTTTGAAGAAAAAACACCTGTTATCTGCAGCCGCGCTGGTCATGGCAATTTTCATGATCCTGTCGGCCTGCACGGGCGGCAAACCGGCGGCGGAGGAGAGCACCAAAGCGCCGGAAACCACTGCAGCTGCAACAGAAGCGGACACAACGGCTGAGGTGAAGGAAAGCACCACCGAGGAAACCGCGGCGGACACGACAGCTGCTCCGGCCGAAGAGACCAAGGAAGAAATTACGGAAACGGAAGCTCCTTCGGAGAGCGCCGACACCAAGCCGGAAGAACCTTCGGACGGCACCAATCCGGATGACGTCAATGCAGCGGAAAACCTGCATGCGACCTTTGAGAATTTTGCCCGCGGGAATTTCGAAGGAACGACGCTGGAGCCGATCAACCGCTTCCGTACCGGGCTGCTTCCGAACGTGGAAGTCGTTTCGCCGGAAGTGATCGGGGAGGACGAGATTGCCGAGATGGACCGTGCAATGCGCGCCTACACGCCTTCGGACGACGATCTGATCGTGAACAACGCGCCCGGGTTCTACTACTATGATCACTTTAATGACGATCAGCGTGAGATTTACGATGCGCTGCTTCTGCTTGCGCAGGACCCGACATCCACAGACAATATCGTCACGCTGAAAACCGACCGGGATGTGAAATCCAGCGAATTCGCGAATGATTTCTATATAGTCTGGCTCTCGCTTACCTACGACCATCCGGAGCTCTGGTGGATGTACTACTGGAACGGTACTGTGAAATTCGAAGCATACTGGGGAGAAAGCAACGACACGCTGTACCTTCAGTTCACGGAGCCTTACGAAAACTTCGAAGAAGATGTCGAGGCATTCAACGATGCGGCGCAGGAAATCATCGACAGCATCGATACGGACCAGTCGGACGAGGAAATCCTCCGCGAGGTACATGACATCATTATCAACCTCGGTATTTATGACTATGAGATCCTGAACAAGGGTAAGGATGACTTTGGGCACACCGCATTCGGCCCGCTGGTGTCTAATACCGCAGGTCAGGAGCACTACTGCGTCTGTGACGGATACTCGCAGGCATACCTTTACATCCTGCAGCAGCTCGGCTTTTACGGAACTGTCGTGACGGGAAATGCCGGTGATGCCGGAGCTGACGGCGGTATGGGCGGACATGCCTGGTCGATCATCCAGTGCGACGGCGTCTGGTATGAGATCGACACGACCTGGGACGACTATACCGACATGCTCGGCCAGGTGGAAGAGCAGTTCGGAAAGAACAGTCTCGAATACGAAGTTTACGGTGCGATGCTGACGGACGAGGATTATATGGACATCCTCCAGCACAACATGTTCATGCTGACGACGGAGGAAATCAATGATTTCGTTCCGGGTCCCGAGCTTGTATATACGATAGAGATTGACGGCACTGAGTACCGGCTGTCCCTGGTAAGCGCATCCCAGAGATACCGTTACTGTGACGACCCGGAGTTTGGGGACACAGTTCAGGGCGTAGTCGCTTCCTACCTTCCGATTGCGGACGGAGAACTGCATGATGACGCATACTTCCGTGACGAGTCGAAGCGCCCGGGAAAGGACGACGAAGACGAGACTGAGGACGAGACTGAGGACGAAACCGAGGACGAGACTGAGGACGAAACCGAGGACGAGACTGAGGACGAAACCGAGGACGAGACTGAGAAGGAAACCAAAAAGGAGACCGAGAAGGAAACCGAAAAGGAAACCAGACCCGGGAAGAAAGATTATAACGACATCGCCGGAACGTATTACATCTCCGGATTCGCGGGAATCAGCCAGGACGTGCTTGAAGTTTACTACGGTGAGGATTACTATGAAA
This sequence comes from uncultured Eubacteriales bacterium, assembly GCA_902772745.1. Taxonomy (GTDB): domain Bacteria; phylum Bacillota; class Clostridia; order Lachnospirales; family Lachnospiraceae; genus UBA1267. Next base: position 50 of record CACYBV010000105.1, on the reverse strand, counting down.
GTCTGCCGATGATGGAGCTGAAGAAAAACGGAACCGGCGCGATCCGCGAG